>NZ_JBIWJF010000009.1:0-145359 GCF_044764985.1 Kitasatospora sp. NPDC093550 | reverse complement strand
GCACAGTAACGGCCGGGGCCGCGATCCGTGAGGATCGCGGCCCCGGCCTTTTGCGTTCGGGCGTGGAGCCGTGCCGGCGTGGAGTCGTAAGTCGCGGGAATGGAGAAGAGCCGCGTACGGACGCCCTCACCGACGTCCGTACGCGGCGTCTCCGCCTGCCGGGGCGCTCTGCGCGCCGCTCCTCGCCCGTCCGCGTGTCATCACGGCCGCGGCCCTCCCCGGCGGCACCGTTCCCCGTCCCCAGGGGATCGGTGCCCGTACTGTGGCCGCCCCCAGGGGACGGCGTCCTTCGCGGCTGTTCCTCAGCGGCCGATCAGATCGGCGACGGCCTGGGCCTGGTTCGCCATCTGGTCCCACCCGCCGAAGAGCAGCATCAGGAGCACGGCGCACGGCAGGGCCATGGCCAGCGCCACCGCGGGATGCCGCGTGGGCTGCTCGGTGGTGGACCGGGACTGGACGAAGGCCTGCCGACGGCGGCGGGGGGTTCCCGTGAGCTGCGGTGCCATGCCCTGACTCCTGATCCGGTCGAGTTGGCGCGGTGAACGGCTTACCTCGGGGGACGAGCTCCCCGTCCACCGCTGGACCCAACGCTATTGGTCAGGGGGCCGTTCGGACGTCATGCCCTCGTACTGTTCGTCGGACGTCCCGGAGGATGACGCCCGGACTCGGGGCCTACTACCGCAGGGGGAGGGAAGGCTCGGCCGACCCCCGGGGGAACCCTGAGGGGCAACCCCGAGAAACGATCCGGCACCCCTGTGACCTGCAGGTCAGCGCAAGATCGGACAATCGCACGGTGGCTTGAGGTGTTGCGTATCAGCACACCGCAGCGGGCAGTCCGTAAGCTGTGCCAGACAGGAACTGACGATGGCCCAACCGACGGGGCCTCACACCCACAGGCTGACGGAGAACGGAACATGGCGATGATGCGGCTGAGGCGTGAGGACCCCCGCATCGTCGGGCCGTACCGCCTGCACCGGCGACTGGGCGCCGGCGGCATGGGCGTGGTCTACCTCGGCTCCGACCGCCGCGGGCAGCGGGTCGCGCTCAAGCTGATCCGCGCCGAGCTCGCCGAGGACCAGGAGTTCCGCACCCGCTTCGCCCGCGAGATCGCCGCCGCCTCCCGGATCAGGGGCGGCTGCACCGCCCGCGTCGTCGGCTCCGACATCGAGGCCGACCGGCCCTGGCTGGCCACCGCGTACGTGCCCGGGCCCTCGCTCTACAAGCGGGTCGGCGACGAGGGGCCGCTGAGCTGGCCCGAGGCGGCCCGGATCGGGGCCGCGCTCGCCGACGGGCTGGTCAAGGTGCACGAGGCCGGGGTCGTCCACCGGGACCTCAAGCCGTCCAACATCCTGCTCTCGCCCCGGGGCCCGCGGATCATCGACTTCGGCATCGCGTGGTCACGCGGCGCCAGCACGCTCACCCACGTCGGCACCGCCGTCGGCTCCCCCGGCTTCCTCGCGCCCGAACAGGTCCGCGGGGCCGCCGTCACGCCCGCCACCGACGTCTTCGCCTTCGGGGCCACCCTCGCGTACGCGCTCACCGGGGACACCCCGTTCGGGTCGGGGGCGTCCTCCGAGGTGATGCTGTACCGGGTCGTCCACGAGGAACCCGACCTGTCGGCCGTACCGCTGCAACTCGCCCCGCTGATCCGGGCCTGCCTCGCCAAGGAACCCGGCGAGCGACCCGGGGCGGCCGCGCTGCACGAGCGGCTCAGCGAACTGGCGGCGCGCGGCGCGGCGGCCGGGGCCGCCGGCGGTGGTGCGCGCACGGCCCGTCCGGCCCGGGGCGCGGCCGCCCCCGCCCAGCAGGACGGCGCCCGGCAGGGCGTTCCGGCGCCCGGGCGCTCGCCCGAACCTCCCCCCGCGGCCCGGGCCAGGGCGGCGGCGGGCCGTCCGGGAGCACAGGCCGCGGGCGGCGCGGGCCGACGTCCGCAGGGGTCGGCCGGGCCGCTCCCCCGGCCCGAGCCGACGCCGGTGACCCGCCCGCTTCGGCCGCGCCCGGACCGTCCGCAGACCCCGCCCCCGGCCCGGCCCGGCCCCCACGACCGGGCGCGTCGGGACCGCCAGCACACCCCCGTTCCCGGCGGGCGGCCCGGCACGGCGCGGCAGCGGCTGCTGCGGCAGCGGCTGGTCGTCTTCGTCACGGTGACGATCGGGGTCGCCCTGGCCATCGCGGCGGCCCAGGGCTGCGAGAACCGGGACAACCAAGGGCTGAAGCCGCCGACCGGGACGGTCGCGAGTGCGGGCGCTGCGGCGCGCGGTGGCGAGCAGGCCGTCCCCGGGACCTCGGTGGACGTCGCGCCGCAGGCCTCGGCCCCTCCGCTCCCGGTCGCCGCCCGCGGCGGTCCGGCGGACACCGCCCTGGCCGCCCCGCAGGGGCCCGTGCCGGCGGTCGACTGGCCGAACCGCAGCTACCCCGACGGGGCGGGCGGGCCTGCCATCGCCCTGCGGGACGGGCACTCGGTCGGGGGTGGGCCCCAGGTCGCGCTGAGCGCGGTGCTGCCGGCCCGGTACAAGGGCCTGCCGGCCGCGGTCGTCGTCCTGCGACGGACGGAGGGCTCGGCGCCGGTCGACCTCGTCCAGCTCTACACCTTCACCGGGGACGCCCCGGTCGCCACCACCACCCGTACCTCGGCGGCGGACCCGCAGGCCACGGCCACGTGGCGGCTGGACGGCAGCACGGTCGTCCGCGAGGAACGCACCACCGCCACCGGGGTGACCACCTCCACCCGCTACACCGTCCGCGCGGACGGCACCCTCGACGAGTCCTGGCCCGGCGCCTCCGGCGGCACCACCCCGCCCCCGGCCGCCGCCCCGGCACCCCCCACCTCCCCGGCGGGCTGACCCGGACGGGGAGGGGAAGTCGGACCGGCCGACTTCTCGCGCGAGGAGCTGACGAGCCCGGAGGGCGCGATGGCCCGGGGCGGGTGCATGAGACCTCTACCGGGCCGACTTCCTGTGGCGTGCCGGGAAGCGGCAGGAGTGCTGAGGGCCGCTTCGGCTGGCACCTGAGGCCCCTGGGCCGAGCTTGGTCGATCACGGGTGAAAGGGCGCGCGGCTGGGCTGCGCCCGGGGCACGCAAACCGGAAGTCGGGCGCGCCAACTGCCGGCGACAAGGACTCCGAGCCGGGGCGGGCGCGTGGGCGGCGGCTGTGGCGGCGGGGCGGATGGGCGAGGCGCCGGGGTGCGCGGAGGCCGGGGGCGCGCAGGAAGTCGGGCCCGCCGACTTCTGGTGAGACCCGGGGGCCGGGCCGACAGCTGCGGGCGGGGACAGCCAGACGGGTGGGTCAGGAGGCCTGCTGACTTGTGGTGAGGCGTGGGTGGGTGGGCCGGGGTGGGTCAGGGGGTGGTGACGGCGTAGAAGGCCACGGCTGCGGCGGCGCCCACGTTGAGGGAGTCGATCCCGTGGGCCATGGGGATGCGGACGGGGTGGTGGGCGGCGGCGATGGCGGGTGGGGTGAGGCCGTCGCCCTCGGCGCCGAGCATGAGGGCGGCCTTGGGGAGGCGGTTCGGGGTGAGGGTGGCGAGGTCGACCGCGTTGTCGGCGGGGGTGAGGGCGAGGAGGGTGAAGCCGGCCTCGCGGACGGTGTCCAGGGCGGCCGGCCAGGGGTCGAGGCGGGCGTACGGGACCGCGAAGACGGCGCCCATCGAGACCTTGACGGCGCGGCGGTAGAGCGGGTCCGCGCAGTCGGGCGAGAGCAGCACGGCGTCCATGCCGAGGGCGGCGGCGCTGCGGAAGATGGCGCCGAGGTTGGTGTGGTCGACCAGGCCCTCCAGGACGGCGACCCGACGGGCCCCGGCGAGCAGGTCGGCGGCGGCCGGGAGGGGCTTGCGCTCCATCGAGGCGAGGGCGCCGCGGTGGACGTGGTAGCCGGTGACGGCCTCCGCGAGCGAGGGCTCGACCACGTGGACCGGGGCGTCGGCCTCGGCGATGACGTCGGCCATCACGTCCAGCCACTTGGCGGTGAGCAGCATCGACCGCATCCGGTAGCCGGCGGCGAGGGCGCGGCGGATGACCTTCTCCCCCTCGGCGATGAACAGGCCCTCGGCGGGTTCGCGGCGGCGGCGCAGTTCGACGTCGGTGAGGCCGGTGTAGTCGGCGAGGCGGGGGTCGGCCGGGTCGGTGATGGTGCGGGGTTCGGACACCCTGCGATCTTGCCAAGCCGGGGCGGGGAAGGCCAAACGGCGGACGGGACTGGGTGGTCCCGGGCTAGTCGGAGTGCAAATATGACCGTATGGCCCGTTACCCGGGCCGATCCCGGGCTCCGTCGGCCCCTGGCGCCACTGCCTCCGCCGGCACCTCCGGTGGGCGCCCACACGGTCGGCCACAGCTGCCGCGCGCGAAGCGGGCGTGGCCGGTGTGGCACCGCTCGGTGGCCGGTCAGGTGTTCGCGCTGCAGGTCGTGGTCGCGCTGCTGCTGGTGGTGGCGGCCGTGGTGGCGCTGGTGGTGCAGTCGCACAACGACGCCGACAACGAGGCCCGCAACCGGTCGGTGGCGGTCGCCCAGACCTTCGCCAACTCGCCGGGCATCGTGGAGGCCCTCCGCTCCCCCGATCCGACCGCGATCCTGCAGCCGAAGGCGCAGTCCGCGCGGATCGGCTCCGGCGTGGACTTCATCGTCGTCCTGAACAACCAGGGCATCCGCTACACCCACCCCAACCCGGCCCGGATCGGCCAGAAGTTCGTCGGCGACTACCAGCCCGCGTTGAAGGGGCAGGTGGTGACCGAGCACATCACGGGCACGCTCGGCCCACTGGTGCAGGCGATCGTCCCGGTGTACGCGCCGGACGGCCAGGTGGTGGGGCTGGTCTCGGCGGGCGTGACGCTGGCGAACGTCAGCACCGCGAGCGAGCGTCAGCTGCCGGTGGTGCTGGGCGCGGCGGCGGGTGCGGTGGGGCTGGCCACGCTGGGCACGGCGCTGATCAGCCGTCGGCTGCGGCGGCAGACGCACGGGCTGGGTCCGGTCGAGATGACCCGGATGTACGAGCACCACGCGGCGGTGCTGCACGCGGTGCGCGAGGGCGTCATGATCGTCGGCGGGGACGGGCGGCTGCTGCTCTGCAACGACGAGGCCCGGCGGCTGCTGGACCTGCCGCCCGACGCCGAGGGCCGTCCGGTGGCCGAGCTGGGCCTGGAGCCGACGCCGCTGGAGCTGCTGACGGCCAACCGTCAGGTGACCGACGAGGTGGTGCTGTCCGGGGAGCGGCTGCTGGCGGTGAACGTCCGGCTGACCGACCAGGCGGGCGGACCGCCCGGCTGCGTGGCCACGCTGCGTGACTCCACCGAGCTGCTGGCGCTGTCCGGCCGGGCCGAGCGCGCCCAGCGGCGGCTGCGTCTGCTGTACGACGCCGGGGTGACGGTGGGCAGCACGCTGGACGTGACGCGGACGGCCGAGGAGTTGGCTCAGGTCGCGGTGCCGCGCTTCGCGGACGTCGTCACGGTCGACCTCGCGGAGCAGGTCCTGGCGGGTGAGGAGCCTCCGGCGGGCGCGCTGCTGGGGCAGATGCGGCGGGCGGCCTACGCGGCGGTCCGGGACGACGCGCCGTTCTACCCGGTCGGCACCGTGCTGGAGGTGGTGCCCGACACTCCGCTGGCCGGGGCGCTGCACCGCGGGGAGCCGGTCCTGGAGCCCCGTCTGTCCGAGGCGCAGGAGTGGCGTCAGCAGGATCCCGAGGGGGCGGCCCGGGCGCTGGCGTACGGGGTGCACTCGCTGGTGCGGGTGCCGCTGCGGGCGCGCGGGGTGCTGCTGGGGGTGGTCCGGTTCTGGCGGGCCCAGCGGGCGGAGCCGTTCGAGACGGACGACCTGGCGCTGGCCGAGGAGCTGGTGTCGCACGCGGCGGTCTGCATCGACAACGCCCGGCGCTACACCCGGGAGCACGCGATGGCGGTGACGCTGCAGCACAGCCTGCTGCCGCGCAGTCTGCCGGCGCAGAACGCGCTGGAGGTGGCGCACCGCTACCTGCCGGCCCAGGCCGGGGTGGGCGGGGACTGGTTCGACGTGATCCCGTTGCCGGGCGCGCGGGTGGCGCTGGTGGTCGGGGACGTGGTGGGGCACGGGCTGCACGCCGCGGCGACGATGGGCCGGCTGCGGACGGCGATCCACAACTTCTCGACCCTGGACCTGCCGCCGGACGAACTGCTGGGGCACCTGGACGAGCTGGTGAACCGGATCGACCAGGACGAGGCGGCGAGCGGCGAGAGCGCCGGGCTGACCGGGGCGACCTGCCTGTACGCGATCTACGACCCGGTGTCGCGGCGCTGCACGCTGGCCACCGCCGGGCACCCGCCGCCGGCCGTGGTGGACCCGCAGGGCCGGGTGGTGTTCCCGGAGCTGCCGACCGGGCCGCCGCTGGGGCTGGCGGTGCTGCCGTTCGAGACCGCCGAGCTGGAGCTGGCGGAGGGCAGCCGGCTGGTGCTGTACACGGACGGGCTGGTGGAGGACCGCGACCGGGACATCGACGAGGGGCTGGAGCTGCTGCGGGCGGCGCTGAGCGGCCGACCGCGGACGCCCGAGCAGACCTGCGCGGACGTCCTGGGCGCGATGCTGCCGGCGCACCCGCAGGACGACATCGCGCTGCTGGTGGCGCAGACCCGGGTGCTGGCGGCGGACCACGTGGCGGAGTGGGACGTGCCGTCCGACCCGGCGGCGGTGGGTGCCGTCCGGGCGGACGTGGCGCGGCGGCTGGAGGCCTGGGGGCTGGACGAGGCCGCGTTCGTCACCGAGCTGATCCTGAGCGAGCTGGTGACCAACGCGATCCGGTACGGCTCCGGGCCGATCCGGGTGCGGCTGCTGCGGGACCGCGCGCTGATCTGCGAGGTGTCGGACGGCAGCAGCACCTCGCCGCACCTGCGGTACGCGGCGACGGAGGACGAGGGCGGGCGCGGGCTGTTCCTGGTCGCCCAGTTCGCGGACCGCTGGGGGACGCGCTACACGGCGACCGGGAAGGTCATCTGGACGGAGCAGCCGCTGGAGTAGGAAGTCGGACCGGCCGACTTCCCACTCCTTGCCCCGGGCGTGAAGACGGGCCCTACGGCCGGAAGGCGGCGGCCAGGACGTTGACGACGTCGCCGATCACGATGACCGCCGGGGGCTTGACGCCCTCGGCCTCGACCACGGCGGCGACGGTGCCCAGGGTGGCGTCCACCCGGCGCTGGGCGGCGGTGGTGCCCTCCTGGACGATCGCGACCGGGGTGTCCGCGGGGCGCCCGTGCTCGACCAGCCGGGCGGCGATCGCGCCGATCTTGTCCACGGCCATCAGCAGCACCAGGGTGCCGCTCATCTTCGCGACGGCCTCCCAGTTGGTCAGCGAGCGCTCGTCGTCCGGGCCCACGTGGCCGGAGATCACGGTGAACTCGTGGGTCATGCCGCGGTGGGTGACCGGGACGCCGGCCGAGGCGGGGACGCTGATCGAGCTGGAGATGCCGGGCACGACCGTGACGGGCAGCCCGGCCTCGGCGCAGGCCAGCAGCTCCTCGCCGCCGCGTCCGAAGACGTACGGGTCGCCGCCCTTGAGCCGGACCACGAACTTGCCGGCCTTGGCGTGCTCGATCAGGGTGCGGTTGATCGCCTCCTGGGCCATGAACCGGCCGTACGGGATCTTGGAGGCGTCGATCACCTCGACGTGCTCGGGCAGCTCGGCGAGCAGTTCGCGCGGGGCGAGGCGGTCGGCGACCACCACGTCGGCGTCGGCGAGCAGCCGGCGGCCGCGCACGGTGATCAGGTCCGGGTCGCCGGGGCCGCCGCCGACCAGGGCGACGCCGGCTCCGTGCGAGCGGTACTGGCGGACGGCCAGCGAGCCGTCCCGCAGGCCGTCCACGATGGCGTCGCGCAGGGCGGCCGAGTGGCGCGGGTCGCCGGTGAGGACGGCCACCGTGGCGCCCGCGTCGCGGCCGCTGGCCGGGGTCCAGGCGGTGGCGGCGGAGGCGTCGTCGCTGCGGGAGCAGAACACCCGCGCGCGCTCGGCCTCGGCGCTGACGGCCGCGTTGACCGCCGGGTCGTCGGTGGCGACCAGGACGTACCAGGCGTCGGCCAGGTCGCCCTCCTGGTACGGACGGGCGTGCCAGGTGATCTCGCCGGCGTCGGCCATCGCCTGGACGGCCGGGGTGGTGACCGGGGATATCAGGTGCAGGTCGGCCCCGGAGGCGATCAGGGCGGGCAGCCGCCGCTGGGCGACCTGGCCGCCGCCGACCACGACGACGCGGCGGCCGGCCAGCAGCAGGCCGACCGGGTACGGGGTACGGCCCTCGGTGCTCGGGTGCGGGGTGGGCGCGGTCATCGGTGGTGCTCCTGATCGGGGGAGGGTGGGGGGACGGTACGGCGAGACGCCGCTCCGCGGGCCGGCGCGCCCTCGGGCCGGTCCGCGGAGCGGTGCGAGTCGCGTCAGGCCTTCTCGGTGACCCCGGCGGAGTCGAAGGTGGCTACATCGTGCATCGCCCGGGCCGCGCTCTGCACCAGCGGCAGGGCCAGCAGGGCGCCCGTGCCCTCGCCGAGCCGCAGGTCCAGGTCGATCAGCGGACGCAGGCCGAGCTTCGCCAGCGCGGCCTGGTGGCCGGGCTCGGCGGAGCGGTGGCCCGCGATGCAGGCGGCCAGCACCTCGGGGGCGATCGCCTTGGCGGCCAGCGCGGCCGAACCGGCGATGACGCCGTCCAGGACCACCGGGGTGCGCAGCGAGGCGGCGCCCAGCAGGAAGCCGGCGATGGCCGCGTGCTCCAGGCCGCCGATGGCGGCGAGGACGCCGATCGGGTCGTTCGGGTCGGGCTGGTGCAGGGCCAGCGCGGCGCGGATGACCTCGATCTTGCGGGCGTGCGTCTCGTCGTCGATGCCGGTGCCGCGGCCGGTGACCTCGGCCGGGTCGAGGCCGGTGAACACCGAGATCAGGGCGGCCGAGGCGGTGGTGTTGGCGATACCCATGTCGCCGGTGACCAGCGCCTTGTTGCCCGCGGCGACCAGGTCGCGGGCGGTCTCGATGCCGACCTCGATGGCCTGGACGGCCTCCTCGCGGGTCATCGCCGGGCCCTGCGTCATGTCGGCGGTGCCCGGGCGGACCTTGCGCGGCAGCAGACCGGTGGCCCGGCCCTGCTGGACGGCGTCCGGCAGCTCCGCGGCCACGCCGACGTCGACCACGCAGACCTCGGTGCCGATCTGCCTGGCGAAGGAGTTGATCACCGCTCCCCCGGCCAGGAAGTTGCCGACCATCTGGGCGGTCACCTCCTGCGGCCAGGGGCTGACGCCCTGGGCGTGCACGCCGTGGTCACCGGCGAAGATCGCCACGCAGGCGGGCTCCGGGATCGGCGGCGGGCACTTGCGGGACAGGCCGCACAGCTGGGCGGAGATGATCTCCAGCATGCCGAGCGAGCCGGCCGGCTTGGTCATCCGCTTCTGCCGGTCCCAGGCCTCGCCGAGCGCCTTGGCGTCCAGCGGGCGGATGCCGCGCAGGGTGTCCGCCAGCAGGCTCTGCGGCTCCTCGCCGGGCAGCGCCCGGTTGCCGTACTGCTCCTCGTGGACGACCCAGGACAGCGGGCGCTTCTTGGCCCAGCCCTGCTGCTCCAGCTCGGGCTCGTCCGGGAAGGAGTCGACGAAGCCGACGCAGAGGTAGGCCACGACCTCCAGGTGCTCGGGCAGGCCGAGCTCGCGGACCAGCTGCTCGTCGTCGAAGAAGCTCACCCAGCCGACGCCCAGGCCCTCGGCGCGGGCGGCCAGCCAGAGGTTCTCCACGGCCAGGGCGGCCGAGTACGGGGCCATCTGCGGCTGGGTGTGCCGGCCCAGGGTGTGCCGGCCGCCGCGGGTGCGGTCGGCGGTCACCACGATGTTGACCGGCGTCTCGAGGATGGCCTCGATCTTGATTTCCTTGAACTGCTTGGCCCGGCCCTTGGGCAGCGAGTCCGCGTACGCCTCGCGCTGGCGCTCGGCCAGGGCGTGCATCCGCTTGCGGGTCTTGGCCGAGCGGATCACCACGAAGTCCCAGGGCTGCGAGTAGCCGACGCTGGGCGCGGTGTGGGCGGCCTCCAGGACCCGGATCAGCACCTCGTGCGGGATCGGGTCCGGGCGGAAGCCGTTGCGGATGTCGCGGCGCTCGCGGATCACCTGGTGGACGGCCTCGCGGCCGGCCTCGTCGTAACCGGCGGCGGCCGGGCCGCGCGGCTCGGCGGGCTCCTCGGACCGGCCCTGCTCCTCGGCCACCGGCTGGTCGGTGGGCTGCTGGTCGGCGGCGGGCTGCTCGGCCTGCTGGTCCGCGGGCTGCTCGGCCGACTGCTCGGCCTGCGGCTCCTCGGCGGCCGGGGCCTCGGGGGCCTGCTCCGGGGTGGACTCGGCGGCCCCGGCGGCGGACGCCTCGGCGGCGGCCCCGGCGGCGGACGCCTCGGCGGCGGCCCCGGCGACCGGCTCCGCGGACTCAACGACGGCCTCGGCGGACTCGACCGGGACCTGGGCCTCGGCCTGCTCGGCGACCGGCTCGGCGGGAGCCTCCGCCGGGACCTCGGCCTGGGGCTGCTCCGCACCGCTCTCGGCGGGCGCGGCGGTTTCGGCGGCTTCGGCCGCCTGCTCGACGCCGGGCTGCTGCTCGGCCTGCGACGCGACGGCATCGGCGGGCTGCGCCGCCTCGGCCTCGACGGCGGGCGCGGCGGCCTCGGCCGCCACCGGCTCGGCGGTTTCGGCCTGGCCCTCGGCCTGACCCTCGGCCTGGACCTCGACCGGCACCTCGGCCTGGGCCTGCTCGGCGACCGGCTCGGCGGGAACCTCGGCTGGGACCGCCTCCGGCTGCTGCGGCTGCTCCGGCTGCGCGGCCTGGGCGGCGGCCTCGTTGACGGCCTGTCCGGACGGCATCTCACCGGTGCCCGCGGCGGTCTCGGCGACCGGCTCGACGACGGCCTCCGGCGTGGCGGCCACGGCCTCGACGACCTGGGCTCCGGCGCCCTGGACCGGCTCGACGGCGGGAGCGGTCTGAGCGGCCTCGCCGCCCTCGACGGCCTGCGGCGCGTCGGCGGCCGCTATGGGGGCGGGCTGCTGCGGGGCCTCCCCGGCCACCGGGGCCTGCTCGGTCGCCTGGACCTTGGGCAGGCCGTGCGGGGTGGGAGCGGCGAGGAAGGCGGAGATCCGGCGCGGCTGACCGGCCGGGGCGGCGGCCTCGGCCTGCTCGGCGGCACCGTCGACGGCGGTGCCCTCCACGGCGACGGACTCGACCGCGACGGGCTCGACCGCCACCGACTCGACCGCCACCGACTCGACGGCCACGGAGTCGACGGCCACGGAGTCGACGGCGACCGGCTCGACCGCGACGGGCGCGGCGGGAGCCTCCGCCACCGCCTGGGCGGCGTCCGCCGGCACCGGCTCGGCCACCACGGCCTGCGGCTCCGGGGCCACGGCCTGCGCGGCGGCCTCGGGCGCGGCCACGGCCTCGACGGGCTGAGCGCCCTGGAGGGCCTGGACGCCCTGCGCGGCCTCCGGCGTCTCGACGACCTCGATCACCTCGATCGCGCCGACCGTCTCGACGGCCAGGACGGCTTCGACCGGCTGCGAGGCCAGCGGCACCTGCACGGACTGCTGGACGTCCTGCGGCAGCGATTGCTGGACCTCCGGCGCCGGCGTGCCCGGAACCAGCGGAACGACCGGCGGCACCTGCGTCATCGGGACGGCCTGCGGCACCGCGGCCGGTGCCGCGGCGGTGGCCTCGGCCATCGGCGGCCGGCCGACGACCGGGATGCCGTGCGCGGGCGTGCCGCCCTGCGACGGGCCGCGGTCGGCCAGCGAGCGGACCGGAACCTGGCCGGTCATCAGCGACGGGTCGGGGATCGGCGGGCCGGCGTGCAGCGGGCGGCGCGGCGGCTGAGCCTGCGTCATCCCCTGCTGCGCGTGCTGCTGCAGCGGGACGGGGTGCTGCTGGAGGGGATCGGCGCCGAGCGCCGGCGGGTCCACCGGCGGCCAGGAGGGCTCGACCGGCATGCCGTCCTGCTGCGGCGCGAGCGGCATCTGCTCGGCCGGGACGGTCGCCATCGGCTCGCCCCAGGAGCCCTGCGGGCCCGGCATCAACAGCACGTCGTCCTCGTCGTCGAGGCCGTCCGGCGAGTCGGGCTGGTCGAGGAAGTGGAAGGCCGGGCGCGGGGCGCCCTGGTCGACGGCCCACCCCTCGCCGGGGTAACCGGGCGCGGGCATGCCGGGGACGGCGTAGCCGGGCTGGCCCTGCGGCGGGATGACGCCCGCACCCGGGGGCATCCCGCCGGGCATCGCGCCGACCGGGGCCGCCGGGTTCGGGATCACTCCGCCGTCGGTCGCGACGCCCTGCAGGGGTGCAACGCCCGCGACGCCCTCCGGTCCGCCGAGCGGGTCGGGCCCGCCGTGCAGGTGCTCCGGCAGTCCCTCGCCCGGGACGTGGCCGCCATCGGTCATTGTCAAAGCTCCTTCCAGGCCGCTGCCGCGCCCTCGGCGACGCGATCACCGATCGCAGCGCCCATCCGCACGGGCCGGGCCTGCACCGACCCGCCCCTCAACCACACGTGGCCGCCGCGCCGAAGCGCTGCGGCCCAAGTCCTTCCGGCGCGCTGCGGCACCCCGGCCCGGCGCACCGCCACACGGGGCGGCACATCGTCTGAAACAACGACAACCCGGAGCAACCGGTACGACCGCACCGGACCCTACGGCATTCTCCAGGTCCGGCACGAGGTCCGTCGAATTGCCCACACTCCGAGCGGAACCGGCTTGCACCACGTCAAAAAGGTGACAAACCGACCGAATCGGGTGGGTCGTCGGCCTCTGCATCCGCCCAGGACGTCACACTACCGGCCCGGCGCGGTCACCTCTCGAATCAGTGTCCGGATGCGACCTGGATCACCGTCCGCGCCATGTGGGTGCCGTGTCCGCGTCACCGCCCGCACCCCTGCCCGTGCTAGCGGCCGCGCGCCCTGCCCGCGCCCCCCGCGCCCGCCGCTGACGGCACCACCGCACCGCGCCACCGCGCGACCCCGGCGCGCGCCCGAGGCCTTCACACGATCTGCTCACCCCAGAGCACCAACGCGCCGGTTCCGCCCGCCCCCAGCGCCAGTGCGCCGCCCTCCCCGGCGGACCGCAGCGGGGTCGACTGGAGCAGCTCGCCCTCCGCGCGGTAGCCCGCCTCGCCGATCGCCCGGCTGACCTCCTCCGCCTCGGCGAAGGTCCGGGCCAACGCGACGAACCGCTCCGGCCTGCGGGCCAGCACGGCGCGCACCACGTCCGGTCCGCCGGACTCCACCACCGCCGCGTCCGGCTCCGGCAGGCCGCCCAGCACCTCGGGCCCGCTGCCGTACACGACCTCCACCTCGACGCCGAACCGGCGGGCGTTGACGGCCAGCCGGGCACAGGCCGAGCGGGACCCCTCGACCGCGACCACCGCGGCGCCGAACCGCGCCGCCTCCACCGCGAGGGCGCCACTGCCCGCGCCCACCGACCAGACCAGGTCACCGGGACGTGCACCCAGACGGGCCAGCACCAGCGCGCGCACGTGCGCGGGGAGCGCTTCCGACGCGCCCGTCTCACCGTCCGTGCGCCCGGCGCCCGCGTAGGCGTCACCGGGGAGCGCCCAGCCGCGCTCCGCGCCGGGGTAGCCGACCGGGCGCCCGGCCAGCCAGCCGGCCGCCTGGTCCACCGCGCCGGCCTGGGCGCCGCCACCGATCACCAGCACCACGTTGGGGTCGCGCCACACGTGGTCGGCGATCCGGTCGGAGGTGAGGACGGTGACGTCCTCCTCCGGGGTGCCGAGGGCCTCGCAGACCACGAAGGTCCGGTGCACCCCGCGCAGCATCAGGGCGAGTTCGGCGGGCCCGGCGCCCGGCGCGGTGAGCACCGCGACCTTGGGGTGGGCCCGGCAGATGTTGGCCGCGCGGCGCAGCCGGCCGCCGTGGACGCTGACCACCTGGGCGTCCTCCCAGGGCATGCCGGCCCGGGCGAAGGCGGTGGCGACGGAGGAGACGGCGGGCAGGACTTCGAGTTCGAGGCCGTACTCGGGCCGGCGCAGGGTGCGCACCACGCCGAAGAAGCCCGGATCGCCCTCGGCGACCACGACGGCGGCGCCGCGGTGCTCGGCGATCCGACGGGCGGCCTGCCGGATGTTGCCGAGGGTGATCCGCTCGGCGGCGTCCGGCACCGGGAGGGCGCCCAGTTGGTAGGGGGCTCCGGCCACCAGGGTCGCCGCGGCGAGGGCCGCTCCGGCGGCCTCGGTCAGCGGCGTGCCGTCCCACCCGATGACCGTGATCCGGTCAGCCATCTGCGGCCGTTCTCCCTCGACTCGGTGCGCCACGCGGTGCGCCGTGGTGCGGCGCCGGTCAGAGGCTACCGGGTGTGATCCCCGGGGGGCGGACATCTCGCACACATGTCCGTGACGAGCGGCCGGCCCGCGGGGGTCGGGTCCGGAGGGACCGGTGGCGCGGCCTCAGTCGCGCAGCACGTAGCGGTGGTCGCCGTGCCAGCCGTTCCGGTGCAGCTCGGGCGACTCCAGGTCCTCCGGGAGCAGGCTCCACAGGATCAGGTCGCTGCGGCTCTCGCCCCCGGCCCGGCGGCTGCGAGGTACCCCCACGACGACCTCGCCGGACTCGCCGCGCACTATCCAGGCGCTGCGCAGCACGCCCTCGCTGATGGCGCCGATCTTGCCCGCGACCTGCTGGGCCGCGGTGTTCCCGGCGGCGGTGCGCATCTCCAGGCGCAGGAAGCCGCGGTCCTCGAACAGCCACTGGGCGACGCCGAGGACGGCCTCCGGGGCGTAGCCCTCACCGCGCGCCCACGCGGCGGTGATGTAGGAGATCTCGGTGCTGCGCAGCCGCCAGTCGGTGGCGCGCAGCTCGACCAGGCCGACCAGGCGCTGGGTCAGGTGCTCGGTGACGGCCAGGACGATGCCGCGCCCGGCGGCCCGGTGGGCGGGGGCGAGGGTGCGGGCGAGGTCGGCCGCGTACGCCTCGGTGAAGGGGTGCGGCTGGTCCGTCCAGGCCAGGACGAGGTCGTCGGCCATCATCGTGGCCAGGGCCGGGGCGTCGTCCTCCGCAAGGGGACGCAGCAGCAGCCGTTCGGTGCTGATGGCGGTCTCGGGGAAGCTCGCTGCCATGCCGTCTCTCCTCGCCGGGTCGTGAACACAACACCGTACGCTCCGTCGCACTCCGGGTACCACGCGGTGCGCCGCGCGCACGACGGTACGTCAGAACGCCGTCGCCCGGGGCGTCCCAGGGTGCATACTGCCCGACCGGGCCCCCGCCGCACCTCGGCGGGGGCCCGGTCGGGCGTGGGAGGCGGATCGCGCCGCGGCGGATCAGAAGGCCGGGATGACCGAGCCCTGGAAGGTGTCGTTGATGTACTTCTTGACCTCGTCGGAGTGCAGCAGCTCGGCGAGCTTCTTGACCCGCGGGTCGTCCTCCTTGCCCTTCTTGACGGCGAGGATGTTGGCGTACGGGTTGCCGTCCGCCTTCTCCAGCACCAGCGCGTCGGTGGCGGGCTTCAGGCCGGAGTCGAGCGCGTAGTTGCCGTTGATGACGGCGGCGTCGAGGTCGGAGACCGAGCGGGGCAGCTGGGCGGCCTCCAGCTCCTTCCACTTGAGGTTCTTCGGGTTGCCGGTCACGTCCGCCGGGGTGGCGGTGGTGGTGACGCCGTCCTTGAGGGTGATCAGCTTGTTGTCGGCGAGCAGCTTGAGCGCGCGGCCCTCGTTGGTGGCGTCGTTCGGCAGGCCGATGGTGGCGCCGTCCGGCAGGTCGGTGATCGCCTTGACCTTCTTGGAGTAGAGGCCGAGCGGCTCCAGGTGCACGGTCTCCACCGACACGATGGTCGTTCCGTGCTTCTTGTTGAAGTCCTCCAGGTACGGGACGTGCTGGAAGTAGTTGGCGTCGGCCGAACCGTCCTGCACCGCCGTGTTGGGGGTCACGTAGTCGGTGACCTCCTTGATGTCGAGCTTCAGGCCCGCCTTCTCCGCGAGGTTGTCCTTGACGAACTTGAGGACCTGTCCGTGCGGGGTGGGGCTGGCGACGACCTTGAGCGGCGCGTTCGGGTCCGAGGAGGAGGAGCCCGAGCTGCCGCAGGCGGCGAGGGAGAGGGCGAGGCCGGCGGTGGCCAGGGCGCTGGTGAACTTCAGGGAGTTGCGCACGAAAAGTGCCTTTCTGCGTGGTGCGGGGAGCCGCGTCCGGGGTCGGACGGGGGAGGTCTCAGGAGGCGACGAGGTCCTCGTCGTCGGCGCTCGGCGCGGTCGGGTCGGCCGGGCTCCGGCCGAACAGCCGGGTCCCGCCGGTACGGCCGCGGTGGGAGAGGCGGCGGACGGCGAAGTCGCCGATCAGCTGGACGGCGGTGACGATGAGCACCAGCTCGGCCACGATGACCCACATGAAGGCCGTCTCGAAGCGCTGGTAGCCGTAGTTGACGGCGAGGGTGCCGAGGCCGCCGCCGCCGACCGTGCCGGCCATCGCGGAGTAGCTGACCAGGGTGATGACCGTGGTCGTGATGGAGGCCACGATGCCGGGCAGCGCCTCGGGCAGCAGGGTCTTGCGGACGATCGTCCAGGTGCTGCCGCCCATCGACTGGACCGCCTCGACCAGGCCGCGGTCGACCTCGCGGACGGAGGTCTCGACCAGGCGGGCGAAGAACGGGATGGCGCCGATGGTCAGCGGCACGGTCGCGGCCTGCCAGCCGATCGAGGTGCCGACGAGCCAGCGGGTGAAGGAGATCAGCGCGATCATCAGGATGATGAACGGCACCGAGCGGGCGATGTTCACCACGAAGCCGATGGTCTTGTTGACCGCCTGGTTGGCCAGCAGGCCGCCCTTGTCGGTGAGCACCAGCAGCACGCCCAGCGGCAGGCCGAGCAGCACGGTGACGACCGTGGACACCCCGACCATCTGGAAGGTCTCCTGCGTGGCGGGCCCCATCAGGGCCCACATCTGGTCCCAGGTCATGCCACCGCTCCGTTCGCCGCGCCGACCACGTCCACCTGCAGGCCCTGCTCGCGCAGGTAGCCGATCGGCACCACGTTGTCCTGGTGGCCGCCGGACAGCTCGACCCGCATCCGGCCGACCATCCGGCCGGCGATGGTCTCCACGGCGGCGCCGAGGATGTTGATGTCGATCTGGTAGGTGCGGGCCAGCTGGGAGACGAACGGCTGAGCCGAGGTGTCGCCCTGGAAGGTGATCTCCAGCACGGTGGAGCCGGGCTGCCCGGTGCCGAACTCGCTGAGCGGGAAGAGCTCGCGGGCCAGCTCGGAGCCGGGCTTCGCCAGCAGGTCGGTGAGCTCGCCGGACTCGACCACCCGGCCGCCGCGCATCAGGGCGGCGGAGTCGCAGACGGACTTGATGACGTCCATCTCGTGGGTGATCAGCAGGACGGTCAGACCGAGCTGCTGGTTGAGTTCGCGCAGCAGCTTGAGGATCGAGCGGGTGGTCTCCGGGTCGAGCGCCGAGGTGGCCTCGTCGGAGAGCAGCACCTTGGGGTCGCCGGACAGGGCGCGGGCGATGCCCACGCGCTGCTTCTGGCCGCCGGAGAGCTGGTTGGGGTAGCTGCGGGCCTTGTCGCCGAGGCCGACCAGGTCGAGCAGTTCGGCGGCCTTGCGGCGGCGCTGGGTGCGGTCCAGGCCGATGATCTCCAGCGGCAGCTCGACGTTCTGCTGCACGGTCCGCGAGGAGAGCAGGTTGAAGTGCTGGAAGACCATGCCGATCCGGCGGCGCGCCTCGCGCAGTTCCCGTCCCGCGCGGTTCTCGCCGCCGGACAGCGCGGTGAGCTCGACCCCGTCCACGATGACGGTGCCGGAGCTCGGGCGCTCCAGCATGTTCACGCAGCGGATGAGGGTGGACTTGCCGGCGCCGCTGGTGCCGACGACTCCGTAGACCTCGCCCGGGCGGACGTGCAGGTCGACGCCGGCGAGGGCGGTCACCTCGCGGCCTCGGGAGCGGTAGACCTTCGTGAGGTCCGTGGTGGTGATCACAGCAGCTTCCGTGGGTCGGGGGCGGGCGGCGTGGGTCGACCGCCCGACCGGGTTGCGGTCGGCGGCTCCTTACGGCGCTGCGCCAGGGGGATCCGGACCTGCCACCCCTTGATCGTGGCCGCTGGGCGGCCGGGCCGCGCGACGGCGTGGCCCTTACGAGTCACCGGCGCCCGCGGGCGGGCACGGCAAGGGGAGGGGTACGGAGAGGAAGGGCGCGCTCGCACGGACGGGAGCGGCGCCGGAGTCTCGCTTCGGGGCGCGAGGGGGAGGCACCCGCGGAGGGGTGCCGGGGGCGGTGGCCCTCAGCAGTGACACATTCGACGACACATGGCACGCTCACCTGCCGGCAGCGTGCCGGTGGGGGTCCAGTTCGTCGTCGCAGTCATGTGAGCCAGTAAAACAGATGGGTCCGAAACCGCCCAATTGTTTGACGCCGACGTCCGCAATGCGGACACCTAGAGCCCTGACCAGGGCGGATACCACTCGGCGCCGCCACCGGATCGTCCGGATGGTGGCGGCGCCGAGAAGGCGGGCGAGAGGCGGCGGGCTCAGGCCGTCGCGGCGAGGGGCGTGGCGGCGGAGGGGTCGGCGGCCTTCTCCAGGTGGACGAAGCTGAGCCGGCCGTTGACCTGTTCGACCCTGGTCTGCCGGTAGCCCTGGCGGGCGTACAGGCGCAGGTTCCCGAGGCTGCGGTGGCCGGTGAACAGACGGTAGGCGGACACCGGTCCGGCCTCCGCGAGCCGGCGCTCCAGCGCGTCCAGCAGACGGCCGCCGAGGCCGTGGCGCTGCATCCGCGGGTGGACGACCAGACGCTCTATCCGGCCGACACCGTCGGCGCCCACCCGGCCGCGGACCGTGCCGACCACCTCGTCGCCCAGCCGGGCGACCAGGAAGTGCTGCTCGGCCAGTTCGGCGCGCAGGCTCTCCAGGCTCTGTGTCAGGGGCTCGATCGCCCAGTCGCCGTACAGCTCGGCCTCGGGCTGGTAGCCGAGGTACTGGAGCTTGAGGATCTGCTCCGCGTCCTCGGCCGCCGCGGCCGAGATGATCACGCTCATGCCCATGTGGAGGGGCCTCCCCAGTCGTCGTGCCCGGCGCGCAGAGGGTGACGCGCTCACGCTCAGTATCCGAGCGATCGCGCCACCGTCAAGGTTCGCGTTCGCCAGCGCTCTACCCGGGTGTCAGCTCCCCTCAACCTTCGCGGGGCCGGACGTGGCGAGGGTCACGCCCGGGCGGGGAGGGGCGCGGGGGTCCGGACGGGCCCCGGCGCCTCAGGGGTAGCGCTCGGCGTGCAACAGGGTGCGCAGGCAGGCGAGGCAGCGGGAGCGGGTGGGGCCGATGGAGCCGCGCGGCATGCCGAGCCGCTCGGAGAGCTCGCGGTAGGTCGGCGGTGGATCCTCGGCGAGGGCGGCGATCAGTTGCGGGCAGCGGCCGGGCAGGGCGGCGACGGTCTCGCGGATCGCCCGGCGGCGGCATTCGGCGAGGTAGACGTCCTCGGCGGAGGGGACGGGCGGAAGGGTTGTGCACACACCGTGCATGACGTTCCGGGGCGGGGCCGGTTACGCCCGGGCCGGGGCGCGGACGCCGGAGGGGCGCGCCGGTCGGACCGCCGCGCCCCTCCCCCGTCGACCTCCGGTCGGGTCAGCCCCGGATCCACTCCTGCTGCCGCGCCAGGTCCGCCTTGACCTCGGCGAGCTGGACCGCGACCGCGGAGGGGGCGGTGCCGCCCCGGCCGTTGCGGGAGGCGATGGCACCGTGCACGCTCAGCACCGACCGCACGTCGGGCGTCAGGTGCCCGGAGATCGCGGCGAACTGCTCGTCCGTCAGGTCGGACAGCTCGATGCCCTCGGCCTCGCAGACCTTGACGCAGGCGCCGGCCACCTCGTGCGCGACCCGGAACGGCACGCCCTGCTTGACCAGCCACTCGGCGATGTCGGTGGCGAGCGAGAAGCCCGCGGGGGCGAGCTCCTCCAGCCGCTCCCGGTGCACGGTGAGGGTGGCCATCATCCCGGTGAACGCGGGCAGCAGCACCTCCAGGGTGTCGCAGGAGTCGAAGACCGGCTCCTTGTCCTCCTGGAGGTCCCGGTTGTAGGCCAGCGGCAGGGCCTTGAGGGTGGCCAGCAGGCCGGTCAGGTTGCCGATCAGGCGGCCGGACTTGCCGCGGGCGAGCTCGGCGATGTCCGGGTTCTTCTTCTGCGGCATGATCGAGGAGCCGGTGGAGAAGGCGTCGTGCAGCGTGATGAAGCCGAACTCCTTGGTGTTCCAGATGATCACCTCCTCCGCGATCCGGGAGAGGTTGATCCCGATCATCGCGGTCACGAAGGCGAACTCGGCGACGAAGTCGCGCGAGGCGGTGCCGTCGATGGAGTTGCCGACCGAGCCGCCCTCGAAGCCGAGGTCGGCGGCGACGGCCTGCGGGTCGAGGCCGAGCGAGGAGCCGGCCAGCGCCCCGGAGCCGTACGGCGAGACGGCGGTGCGGGCGTCCCACTGGCGCAGCCGCTCGGCGTCCCGGCCGAGGGCCTGCACGTGCGCGAGGACGTGGTGGGCGAAGAGCACGGGCTGGGCGTGCTGGAGGTGGGTGCGGCCCGGCATGGCGGTGTCGGGGTGCGCCTCGGCGAGGCCGACCAGGGCCTGCTGGAGGTCCAGGAGCAGCGCGCCGATGGTCTTCGCGTGGTCCCGCAGGTACATCCGGAACAGCGTGGCGATCTGGTCGTTGCGCGAGCGCCCGGCCCGCAGCTTGCCGCCGAGTTCGGCGCCGAGGCGCTCCAGCAGGCCGCGTTCCAGGGCGGTGTGGACGTCCTCGTCGGCGACGGTGCCGGTGAAGGTGCCCGCCTCGACGTCGGCGAGCAGCCGGTCGAGGCCGGCCAGCATGGCGGCCAGCTCGTCGTCGGACAGCAGGCCTGCCTTGTACAGGACCCGGGCGTGGGCCTTGGAGCCGGCGATGTCGTACGGCGCGAGGCGCCAGTCGAAGTGGACCGAGGCGGAGAGCTTGGCGAGGGCCTCGGAGGGGCCGTCGGCGAAGCGTGCACCCCAGAGTCGGACGTCGGCGGGCTGCTGGGCGGTCATCGCGTCGGGCTCCTTACAGCGGACTGGGCGTACAGGTTTGCGAGGATGGGCATAAGTATGCACCAAGCCGCATGAAACACCAAACCCCGGTCGGTGGGGGCTCCACCGACCGGGGTTTCCGGGACGTCCGGGCGCTACTGCGCCTTCGCCTGGGCGAGTTGCATGAGGTGGTCGGCGAGCGCCTGGCCGCCGGCCGGGTCACGGCTGATCAGCAGGACGGTGTCGTCGCCCGCGATGGTGCCGATGATCTCGAACACCTCCGCCTGGTCGATCGCCGAGGCCAGGAACTGGGCGGCGCCCGGCGGGGTGCGCAGCACCACCAGGTTGCCGGAGGCCGTCGCGGAGACCATCAGCTCGCCGGCCAGCCGGGCCATCCGGCCCTCGCTGGCCGACTCCCCCATCGGCGCGCGCGGCGTACGGTCACCGCCCTCGGCCGGGACGGCGTAGATCAGCGCGCCGTCCCGGTTGCGGATCTTGACCGCGCCCAGCTCGTCCAGGTCCCGGGAGAGGGTGGCCTGGGTGACCACGAGTCCGTCGTCGGCGAGCAGCTTGGCGAGCTGGCTCTGCGAACGCACAGGCTGGCGGGTGAGCAGGTCCACGATCCGCCGGTGGCGCGCGGTGCGGGTCTGCGGGACCTGCGGCGTCGGGCCGGCGGCGGAGGGGCCGGAGTGGGAAGCGGTCATGTGATTATTCTCCCGGACGACGGTCAACTCGCATCGGCCGGGGCGCTCTCGCGCACCGCCCGGAGGATGCCCGGCAGGGCCGCGAGGAAGGCGTCCGCCTCCTGCTCGGTCAGCACGAGCGGCGGCGCGAGCCGGACGGCGTCCGGGACGGCCGCGTTGACCAGGAAGCCGGCCTCCTGTGCGACGGCCTGGACCTGGGCCGAGACCGGCTCGGTGAGCACGATCCCGAGCAGCAGGCCCGCCCCGCGCACGTGCGAGACCAGCGGGTCGCCGATCGCCTCGACACCGTGCCGCAGCCGCTCGCCCAGCTTGCGGACGTGCTCCAGCAGCCCCTCGGACTCGATGGTGTCCAGCACCGCGAGCCCGGCCGCGGCGGCCACCGGGTTGCCGCCGAAGGTGGTGCCGTGCTGACCCGGGGTGAGCAGCTCGGCGGCCGGACCGAAGGCGAGGACGGCGCCCATCGGCAGGCCGCCGCCGAGCGCCTTGGCCAGCGTGACGACGTCCGGCTCCACGCCCTCGTGGGCCTGGTGGGCGTACCAGTGGCCGGTGCGGCCCACGCCGGTCTGGATCTCGTCCAGGACGAGCAGGGTGCCGGTGGCCCGGGTGATCTCGCGGGCGGCCCGGAGGTAGCCGTCCGGCAGCGGGATCGCGCCGTTCTCGCCCTGGACGGGCTCCAGGAAGACGGCGGCGGTCTCGGTGGTGACGGCGGCGCGCAGCGCCTCGACGTCGCCGAAGGGGACGTGGGTGACGTCACCGGGCAGCGGGCGGAACGGGTCCTGCTTGGCGGGCTGGCCGGTGAGCGCGAGGGCGCCCATGGTCCGGCCGTGGAAGCCGCCCTGGAGGGCGACCAGGTGGGTGCGGCCGGTCCGCCGGCTGATCTTGAAGGCGGCCTCGTTGGCCTCGGCGCCGGAGTTGCAGAAGAACACCCGGCCGCCCGGCCGGCCGTCCAGCCGCAGCAGCCGCTCGGCGAGGGCGATGGTGGGCTCGGCCATGAACAGGTTGGAGACGTGGCCGAGGGTGGCGATCTGCCGGGTGACGGCCTCGACCACGGCCGGGTGGGCGGTGCCGAGGGCGTTGACGGCGATGCCGCCGAGCAGGTCGGTGTACTCCTTGCCGTCGGCGTCCCAGAGCTTGCTGCCCTCGCCGCGGACCAGCGGGATCCGGGGGGTGCCGTAGTTGTCGGTGAAGGTGTGCTGCCACCGCTCGGCGAGCTGTTCGTTGTGCGTCGGGCCGGAAGCGCCGGTCGGGCCCGACGAGCCCGTCGGGCCGGTCGAGCCGGAAGTGCCAGTCACGCCAGTCATGCCAGTCCCCCGGTCACGGTCGGTTCGTCGTCCGGCACGACCATCGTGCCGATGCCCTCGTCGGTGAAGATCTCCAGCAGCAGGCTGTGCGGCACCCGGCCGTCCAGGACGCGGGCGGTGCCCACGCCGGAGCGGACGGCGCGCAGGCAGCCCTCCATCTTGGGGAGCATGCCGGTGGCCAGGCCGGGCAGCAGCTCCTCCAGCTCGCTCGCGTTGAGCTGGCTGATCACGTCGTCGGAGTTCGGCCAGTCCTTGTAGAGGCCCTCGACGTCGGTGAGGATCACCAGCATCTCGGCGCCGAGCGCGACCGCGAGGGCGGAGGCGGCGGTGTCGGCGTTGATGTTGTAGACGTGGCCGTCGGTGCCGCGGGCGATCGAGGAGACGACCGGGATCCGGCCGTCGGCGATCAGCGCCTTCACCGCACCGGCCTCGATGTTGACGATGTCGCCGACCAGGCCGATGTCCACCTGCTCGCCGTCCACCACCGCGTAGCGCTTGACCGCCGTCATGGTGTGGGCGTCCTCGCCGGTCATGCCGACGGCGAACGGGCCGTGCGCGTTGAGCAGACCGACCAGTTCGCGCTGCACCTGGCCGGCCAGCACCATCCGGACCACGTCCATGGTCTCGGGCGTGGTGACCCGCAGGCCGTTGGTGAAGCTGGACTCCAGCCCCAGCTTGTCCAGTTGGGCGCTGATCTGCGGGCCGCCGCCGTGCACCACGACGGGGTGCAGGCCGGCGTAGCGGAGGAAGACGACGTCCTGGGCGAAGGCCGCCTTGAGCTCGTCGTCGACCATGGCGTTGCCGCCGAACTTGATCACGACCGTCTTGCCGTGGAAGCGCTCCAGCCAGGGCAGCGCCTCGATCAGCGTCATGGCCTTGGGCAACGCGGTGTTGTTGCGGGCCTGTTCGCCCTTGGGTGCGATCTGCACGGGATTCCCTCGTCGATGGGGGTCCCCCCGGCCGGAGCCGGGGGGAGGATGTCGCGGACCGGTGCCGCGGCGGCTCGGTGGTGTGCCGCGGGTCAGGATGGCGCGGACGAAGTGACGTGGATCAGGTCGAGTAGGCGCTGTTCTCGTGAACGTAGTCGGCGGTCAGGTCGTTGGTCCACAGCGTGGCGCTCGCCGTACCGGCGTTGAGGTTCGCGGTGATCACGACGTCGCGGGCCTTCATGTCCACCAGGTCGCGGTCCTCGCCGACGCCGCCGTCCTTGCAGACCCAGACGCCGTTGATGGCGACGTCCAGCCGGTTCGGGTCGAAGGCGGCGGAGGTGGTGCCGATCGCGGCCAGCACCCGGCCCCAGTTGGGGTCCTCGCCGTGGATGGCGCACTTGAGCAGGTTGTTGCGGCCGATCGTCCGGGCGACGTCGACCGCCTCGTCCTCGGTGGCGGCGCCGGTGACGTCGATCCGGATGTCCTTGCTCGCGCCCTCGGCGTCGCCGATCAGCTGCCGGGCCAGGTCGGCGCTGACCGCGCGGACCGCCTCGGCGAACTCGGCCTCGTCCGGGGTGATGCCGGTGGCACCGGAGGCGAGCAGCAGCACGGTGTCGTTGGTCGACATGCAGCCGTCGGAGTCGATCCGGTCGAAGGTGGTGCGGGTGGCGCCGCGCAGGGCGGCGTCCAGGCCGGCGCCGTCCACGACGGCGTCGGTGGTGAGCACGACCAGCATGGTGGCCAGGCTCGGGGCGAGCATGCCCGCGCCCTTGGCCATGCCGCCGACCGTCCAGCCGGCCGGGCTGGTGACCTGGGCGGTCTTGTGCACGGTGTCGGTGGTCTTGATGGCGATCGCGGCGGCTTCGCCGCCCGTCCCGCTGAGCTCCCCGGCGGCCAGGGCGACGCCGGGCAGCAGGAGGTCCATTGGCAGCCGGACGCCGATCAGGCCGGTGGAGGCGACGGCGACCTCGCCCGCGTTGAGCCCCAGCTCCTCGGCCGCCTTCTCCGCGGTGGCATGGGTGTCCTGGAAGCCGAGCGGGCCGGTGCAGGCGTTGGCGCCACCGGAGTTGAGGACGACGGCGGAGACCAGGCCGCCCTTGAGGACCTGCTCGGACCAGAGCACCGGCGCGGCCTTGACCCGGTTGGCGGTGAAGACGCCGGCCGCGGCGAGCGAGGGACCGTCGTTGACCACCAGGGCGAGGTCCGGCGCACCGGAGGCCTTGAGGCCGGCCGTGACGCCGGCGGCGCGGAAGCCCTTGGCCGCCGTCACGCCCACGTTGGTGCTGCTGTTGCTCACGGTGCGACTCCGTTCACGGGAAGGCCCATCTCCTCGGGCAGGCCGAGCGCGATGTTCATGCTCTGCACCGCGCCGCCGGCGGTGCCCTTGACCAGGTTGTCGATCGCGCTGATCGCGATGATCCGCCCGGCGGTGGCGTCCAGGGCGACCTGGACCAGGGCGGTGTTGGCGCCGTAGACGCTGCTGGTCTGCGGCCACTGCCCCTCGGGCAGCAGGTGGACGAAGGGCTCGTCCGCGAAGGCCTCGCCGTAGGCGGCGCGCAGGCTCTCGGCGGTCACGCCGGGCTTGGCCTTGGCCGAGCAGGTGGCGAGGATGCCGCGCGGCATCGGGACGAGGGTGGGGGTGAAGGAGACGGTGACCGGCTCACCGGCGAGCGGCGTGAGGTTCTGCGCCATCTCGGGGGTGTGCCGGTGGACGCCGCCGACGCCGTACGGGCTGACGCTGCCCATCACCTCGCTGCCCAGCAGGTGCGGCTTGGCGACCTTGCCCGCGCCGGAGGTGCCGGAGGCGGCGACCACCACGGCCTCCGGCTCGGCGAGCCCGGCCGCGTACGCGGGGAACAGCGCCAGCGAGACGGCCGTCGGGTAGCAGCCGGGCACGGCGATCCGGTTGGTGCCCTTCAACGCGGCTCGGTGGCCGGGCAGTTCGGGCAGGCCGTAGGGCCAGGTGCCGGCGTGCGCGGAGCCGTAGAACTGCTCCCAGTCGGCGGCGGCCTTGAGCCGGAAGTCGGCTCCGCAGTCGACCACCAGGACGTTCTGGCCGAGCGCCTCGGCGACGGCGGCGGACTGGCCGTGCGGCAGCGCCAGGAAGACCACGTCGTGGTCGGCCAGCACCTCGGGGGTGGTGGGTTCGAGGACGCGGTCGGCGAGCGGGATCAGGTGCGGCTGCAGCGCGCCCAGCTTGGTGCCCGCGTTCGAGCCGCCGGTCAGGGCCCCGATCTCCACCTCCGGGTGGCCGAGCAGCAGGCGCAGCACCTCACCGCCCGCGTACCCGCTCGCGCCGGCGACGGCGACTCGCAATGCCATGGCGTTCCTCCTTCGTCGTGGCATGAATATACGCGCGGAGGAAAATCCATGCAAGGAGTCTCTGGCAGAACCCCGCCCGGACCCGGCCGCGGCGGCCGGTTCCGGCGGGGTCCGCTCAGCGCTTGACGGCGCGCAGCACCACGAACTTGGGGTTCCCGGCCACGAGTTGGCAGTTGCCGAAGAGACGGCGCAGCTTGACGTGGTAGCCGAGATGACGGTTGCCGACCACCCAGAGTTCACCGCCGGGCCGCAGGGCCCGCTTGGAACCGGTGAACATCCGCCACGCGGTGGCGTCGGTGGTCGCCTGGTGGGAGTGGAACGGCGGGTTGTTGAGCACCAGGTCCACCGATCCGGGGGCGATCGCCTCCGCCGCGAGCGCGTCGGCGGTCAGGAACCGCGCCGGGGCGTCCGGGCCCAGGTTGGTGCGGAAGGTCTCCTCGGCGGAGGCCACCGCCTGGTGCGACTCGTCCACGAAGACCACCTCCGCGCCCGGCCCGGCCAGCGCGGCGGCCGTCCCGACCACGCCGTTGCCGCAGCCGAGGTCCACCACCCGGGCACCCGGGGCGGGCACGGGCAGGTGGGCGAGGAAGAAGCGGGTGCCGATGTCGAGCCGCTCGGCGCAGAAGGTGCCCGCGTGGTTGACCACCGTACGGCCGGCCGCCGGGCCGATGTCCGGGGGCAGCGCGTAGCGGTGCGGCCACGGGCTGGGCCCGGGGTCGAGCCCCGGGTCGGGGGTGCAGAAGACCAGCCGGGCCTTGCGGACGGCGAGCGAGGTGCGGGTCGGGCCGAGGATCCGCTCGAAGAGCCGGAGGGTGGAGGTGTGGATCTCGGTGACCATGCCGGTGCCGATCACCACGGTGCCCTCGTGGACCGCCGGGGCGAGCCGGTGCAGCTGGTCCTCCAGCAGGGCCAGGCTCTTGGGGACGCGCACCAGCAGCACGTCGATCCGCTCCGGCGGGGTGTCCCGGGTGGTCAGCAGCAGGCCGTCCTCGACGACGGCGCCGGCCCGCGCCAGGTTGGCCCGGGTGGCCTGCCGGCCGAGGTGGGAGTCGGAGATCTGGACCGGGCGGTGCTCGGCGAGTGCGGTGGTCAGCGCGCCCCAGCGGTCGCCGAGCACGGCGATCCGGCGGCCGGCCAGCGCGGTCGCGGCCCCGGCGGCGCTGTCCGCCTCGCCCGCGAGGTGGCGCAGCAGGTACTCGTCGGCGGCGTCCCAGGCCCGCAGCCGCTCGCGCGGGTCCTCGGGGAAGCGGGTGAGGTCGAGGGTGCCCCACGGGGTGGCCAGCGTGGTGGCCGGCGGGGTAGCGGCGGGCGTGGTCTGGGGATTCATCGTGTTCTCAGGCTATCGGACGGCCGCCGGGGAACAGTTTTGGAGGAAGGCCGCCGGACGGATACTGGAAGGGCCCGACCGAGAGGGGTGAGGGCGATGGACTGGAAGCTCGAAGTCGTGGTGGTCCCGGTGTCCGACGTGGACCGCGCGAAGCTCTTCTACGAGGAGCAGGCCGGCTTCACGGTGGACCACGACACCCGCCTGCGGGACGGGGTCAGGGTGGTCCAGCTGACTCCCCCGGGCTCGCCCTGTTCGATCGTGGTGGGCACGGGAGTGATCGACTCACCGCCCGGCTCGGTCAAGGGCCTCCAGCTGGTGGTGGCCGACATCGAGAAGGCGCACGCCGAACTGGTGGCGCGCGGCGTGCAGGTCAGCCCGGTCCAGCACTTCGTGGCCGGCTCCCGGGTGGACGGGCACGGCGAGGCCTGGAACAACTTCGTGTTCTTCAACGACCCGGACGGCAACGGCTGGGCGGTCCAGGAGGCGCCGACCGCGGCGTGACGCCGGGGTCGAGCGCGCGGTCACGCGCTCGGGGCCAAGCGCTCGGGCCAGGACGCTCGGGCTCGGACGCCCGGGTCCGGACCCGAGCGTCCGGCGCTTGGGTAGGCTCCGAGGATGGCTGAACACGAGGGAAGCGTGCGGGTGGACAGCTGGATCTGGTCGGTCCGGCTGGTCAAGACACGGGCGCTGGCGGCGGCCGCCTGCCGCGCCGGGCACGTCCGGGTGAACGGCGAGCGGGCCAAGCCCGCGCAGGCGCTGAGGGTCGGGGACGAGGTCCGGGTCCGCGAGGAGAACTTCGAGCGGGTCGTGGTGGTGCAGAAGCTGATCCGCAAGCGGGTCGGCGCGGCCGAGGCGGCGCCGTGCCTGGTCGACAACAGCCCGCCGCGGCCGCCGCGGGAGTTCGTCGCGGCGGCCGGGCAGCGGGACCGCGGGACCGGGCGCCCGACCAAGCGGGAGCGCCGCGACCTGGACCAGCTGCGCGGCCACTGAGGGCCGGCCGCGGCGGGCGCCTCGGGCGGGCGGCGGCGCGGGCCTCAGGCGGAGACGGCCGCGCGGGCCTCAGGCGGAGACGGCGGTGTCGGTGAGCACCCGGTCGAGGAAGGCGGCGAGGTTGCCCGTCGTCCGGGCGATCTGCTCCTCCAGCGGCAGCGACTCGTCGGGCCGGGTGACCAGGGTGGACTTCTTCAGCCCGCGCACGTAGAGCGAGCAGGCGAGGTCGGCGCAGATGTACGTCCCCACCGTGTTGCCCTCGCGCCCGGCCGCGCCGGCCCGGCGGGCGGCGAGCAGCGCGACGCCGGTGCCGGCGTGCGTGGTGATGCACAGCGAGCAGACGTTGCTCTTGGTCAGGCTGCGTCGGACCGTCGGCACCCGCAGGGTGACGCCGACCGGCTCGCCGCCGTGCCGCGCCACCAGGTACGCCCGGTCGGGCGCGCCCTGGTCCCGCCAGCCGAGGAAGTCCAGGTTCTCCCAGGGCAGTTCGGCCAGACCCCGGGGCAGGTTGAGCCGACGGGCCTCGCCCTTGGAGCAGTTGACGAAGGACGCGCGGATCTCGTTCTCACTCAGGGGTTCCATGCCGCGGAAGCTAACACCGCCGCGCGCGCCCTGTCGCCTCAATTTCCCCCGATCCTCCCGGTACGTACGGGGTGTTCGGCCTGGATCGCTAGCCGCCGCGGAGCTTCCTCGCCGATCCGGGTGAGCAGGTCGTCCAGGGCGAGGAAGGCCTCCCAGCGCTCCCGGCCGGTGGCCTCGGCGAGCCGGTCGACCACGCGGTCCTCCAAGTCCCGGACCCGCTTGTTCTTCCAGGCCTTGTCGGCCAGGCTGACCAGCAGTTCCTCGACGGTGACGCCGGGACCGCCCCAGCTCGCGTGGCTGCGGGCGAAGCGGGCGAGCCGCTCCGGGACGCCTCGGGCCAGCAGCAGGGCGTGGCCGGCGGCCTCGTGCGCGGAGCCGGGCGCCGAGAGCTCCTCGGGGTGGACCGTCTTGCCGATGTCGTGGGTGGCCGCGCCGTACCGGACGGCTTCGCGGTCGAACTCCAGCCCTTCGCGGGCGCAGAAGTCGGCGATCTCCTCGGCGACCTCGTGCACCAGCGCGAGGTGGGCGACGAGTCGGGGCGGGGCGTCGACGGCCCGCAACAGGTCGGCGACGCCGGGCGGCAGCGGTGGGAGGGCGGTGGTCACGCCGCACGGTACCGGGGCCGGTGAAGGGCTGTCAGTGGGGGTGCGTAGGCTGCGATGGCCCGGTCCCGGCGCAGGAGGGAGGCGCCGGGACGGGGCTGCGGCCGTCGTGCGCGGCTCGGCGGGCCGTGCCCGGGTGGCGGGCCGTTCCTCGCCCGGCTACTTCTTGAACGCGACGCCCGCGTAGGCGGAGACGTCCTGCCAGCCCTCGGGCAGTTCACTGGTGGGCACGTGGCCCGCGGTCGGGCGCCAGAGCGGCAGCTGGACGAGCCCGGGGCCGACGAACTCGAAGTCGCCGAAGAAGGGTTCGACGTCGGCCCGGGGGCGCAGGACCAGCGGGGCGCTGGCGCTCCGGTAGATCCGGGTGCCCTCGGCGGCGCTCTCCCGGGAGGCGAAGTCCGGGCTGCCGTGCGAGAGGATCAGGGCGCTGCCGGGGGCGAGCGCGTCGCGCAGGGTGCGGACGATCCGCTCCGCGCCGTCCTCGTCGCGGATGAAGTGCAGGACGGCGACCAGCATCAGCGCGACCGGCTGGGAGAGGTCGACGGCGGCGGCCAGCGCGGGGTGGGCGAGGATCGCCTCCGGGTCGCGCAGGTCGGCCTCGATCACCGAGGTGTGCCCGGCCGGGTGGCTCGCCAGCAGGGCGCGGGCGTGGGTGGCGACGATCGGGTCGTTGTCCAGGTAGACCACGCGGGCGTCCGGGGCGACGCGCTGGGCGACCTCGCTGGTGGAGCCGACCGCCGGGATGCCGGTGCCGATGTCGACGAACTGGCGGATGCCCCGGCCGGCGGCGAACTCCACGGCGCGGCCGAGGAACTGCCGGTTGGTGCGGGCCAGCAGCGGCAGCGCGGGGTAGGCGGCTATCGCGGCCTGCGCGGCCTTGCGGTCGGCCTCGAAGTTGTCCTTGCCGCCCAGGTAGTAGTCGTACATCCGGGCCGTGTGCGGGATGCCGGTGTCCAGCTCGCTCGGCGGCTGCCAGTCGTCCGCTCTGGCCCAGTGCCAGTCGGTGCCGGTCGCCTGGCCGCTGGCCGTGGTGTCCTCGTGCATCCTGTTCCGCCCCCAATGCGCAATGCCGGAATTGTGCGACCGCCTGTCAACACGCGGTGCGCGGTGATCGTATCCAACGACACGCCGCGGAAACAGCGGGAGTTCAGGATTACGCAACGCCCGTAGATCGAATGTGTGCACGTCAAAGGCGCTACGTTCCGGCCGCACCGGATCGCCCGCCGGGGCCGCCCTCTCTATGCTGGCTGCCGATGACTGCCGACCGCCGCACCGTACTGCGCACCGCCGCCCGTCTGGCCGCCCTCACCGCCACCGGCGGCCTCCTCACCGCCTGCGGCACCGGCGCCCCCCGCCGGGCCGACCCCGGGGCGCTGGCCGCACACCCCGGCACCGTGGACCCGCAGCACGTCACCGACCCCGCCTGGAACGGCGGCGAGGGCCCGGCGTCCCCCGCCCCGACCACCCCGGCCGAGGCGCAGCCCACCCCCGAGGCCACCGCGGCCGCCGCCCAGACCTCCGCCCCACCGACCCCGCCCGCGCTGCCCCCGCTCGCGCCCGGCACCCCGGTCGAGGTCGTGTACGGGGCGCGCACCGGCAAGAACGTGGCGCTCACCTTCCACGGCAGCGGCGACCCGAAGCTGGCGACCGCGCTGTTGGAGACCGCCGAGCAGCGCGGCGCCAAACTGACCGTGATGGTCGTCGGCAGCTGGCTCGACCAGCAGCCGCAGATGGCCCGCCGGATCCTGGACGGCGGCCACGAACTGGGCAACCACACCCAGAACCACCTCAACATCTCCGCCATGACCCCGGACCAGGCACGCGCCGAGATCGCCCAGTGCGCCGAGCGGCTGCAGCGGCTGACCGGCTCGATCGGCCGCTGGTTCCGCCCCTCCGCCGCGCAGTACGCGACCCCGATGGTGCGCGAGCAGGCCAGGGCCGTCGGCTACGAGCACGTGCTGTCCTTCGACGTCGACCCGCGCGACTACAGCGACCCCCCGGCCGCCGAACTGCAGCGCCGGGTGCTGAACTCGGTGCGCGGCGGCTCGGTGGTGGCCCTGCACATGGGCCACCAGTGCACGGTGGACGCGCTGCCCGCGATCCTGGACGGCCTCGCCAAGGCCGGACTCAAGCCGGTCACCGCCAGCCAGCTCTGCGCGTAGCGCGCACGGGGGAGGGCGGCGCGGGGACGGGACGGGGACGGCGGCGCGGGGGACGGGGCGCGGGACGGGGACGGAGGGCGCGGGACGGCCGGACCGGTCAGGCCATCGGATCGCCGTCCTTGTACGGGCGCAGCCGCAGCGTACGGGCGTCCGAGGCGCGGATCTCCTCGGCCCGGTCGACCAGTTCCGCCAGGTCGTCCCGTCCGGCGTGGAGGAACCGCCCGTGCAGCGCGTCGAAGCGGCCGCGGGCGGCGTCCACGGTGACCGCGACCATGTACGGGATGGAGCCCCAGGCCTTCATGTCCTTGAACATCGGCATCCCGGCGGTCATGTCGGTGGCCACCGCGCCCGGGCTGATGTCCAGGACGACGACGCCGTGCCGGGCGAGCGAGTCCGCGATGTTGTCGGAGAGCTGGAGCAGCGCGCCCTTGGAGGTGGCGTACGCGGTGTAGTCGCCGTCCGGGCGCAGCGCGAAGCCGGAGTTGAGGTTGATAACCCGGCCGGCGCGCCGGGCGACCATGCCGGGCAGGACGCAGCGCAGCAGGTTGTAGGGGCCGCGCAGGTTGGTCTCGATCACCTGCCACCACTGGTTGGCGTCGGTCTCCCAGATCGGCACCTCGGCGCGGTCGACCAGGCCGGCGTTGTTGACCAGCAGGTCGATCGGGCCGAGGTCGCGCTCGACCAGCCGGACGGCCTCGCGCACCGAGCCGGGGCGGGTGACGTCCGCGGTGACGGCCACGCCCCGGGAGCCGCGCTTGACGCACTCCTTGAGGGTGTCGGTCAGCGTCTCGTGGGTGCGGCCGACCAGGCCGACGGCCATCCCCTCGGCGGCCAGGCCGATGGCGATCTCCCGGCCGATGCCCCGGCCCGCGCCGGTGACCAGGGCGACCTGCCCTTCGAGCGATCCCGTCGACACGTCTGTGCTCCCTTCCCGTCCCCGGCCGTCCGCCGTCCGTCCCCGATCCGTGCGCCGACCGTCCCGGCGCTGTCCGCCGCGTCCGTCCCCGGCCCCCGTCTGCGGCATTCTGTCGGCCGCCGGGCGGCGCCGGCCCCGGGCACACGGACCGGGGGCGCCTCCTCACCCGTTCGGGGGATCCGGGCGCGGTGGCACTCCGCCGGGGAGGGGGTGACCTACCGGCCGGTACGGAGTAGTAACGTCGTCGGGGCGGTGACCGGTGCACCCAATGCCGGTACACCGACCCCGCTTGACCAGCAGCTCGCTGGGCCACCAGTCGCTGGGCGACCCCCAGCACCACCGAAGGGCAACTGAGTGAGTGACATCGCGCGCGTCGGAGTAGTCGGCTGCGGTCTGATGGGGTCGGGCATCGCCGAGGTCTTCGCCCGGGCCGGCCTGGACGTCCTGGTGTCGGAGGCCAGCGGTGAGGCGCTGGAGCTCGGCCGCACCCGGCTGACCAACTCCCTGGAGACGGCCGTCAAGCGCGGCAAGCTGTCCCCCGAGCAGCGGGACGAGGCGATGGCCCGGCTGTCCTTCACCGTCGACCTGTCCGACTTCGCCGACCGCGACCTCGTGGTCGAGGCCGTCGCCGAGCGCGAGGACATCAAGGTCAAGATCTTCGAGACCCTGGACCGGGTGATCGAGCGCCGCGACGCGATCCTCGCCTCCAACACCTCCTCGATCCCGATCGTGAAGCTGGCCGCCGCCACCTCCCGCCCGGAGCAGGTCATCGGCCTGCACTTCTTCAACCCGGCACCGGTGCAGAAGCTGGTCGAGGTCATCCCGACCCTGACCACCTCGGCGGCCACCACCGAGCGGGTCGAGGCCTTCGCCTCCCAGGTGCTCGCCAAGGAGCCGATCCGCGCCCGCGACCGGGCCGGCTTCGTGGTCAACGCGCTGCTGGTGCCGTACCTGCTGTCCGCGGTCCGGATGTTCGAGTCGGGCGTGGCCACCGCCTCCGACATCGACAAGGGCATGGAGGCCGGCTGCGCCCACCCGATGGGCCCGCTGCGGCTGTGCGACCTGATCGGCCTGGACACCATCGTCTCGATTGCCGAGTCGATGTACGACGAGTACAAGGAGCCGCTGTACGCCGCTCCCCCGCTGCTCTCCCGGATGGTCGACGCGGGCCTGCTGGGCCGCAAGTCCGGCCGCGGCTTCTACGACTACACCGCGAGCGCCTGACGCCTGCGCAGGAAGGGGGCTCCGGCCGGCACGGAACGGCCCGGGGGTGACGCAGCCGGCTCCCCGCCCCGCGTGGAGCCGGCCTCGCGCTACTTGACGCCGGCCGCCGCGCAGGCGTCCGCGTACTGCGGCGTGCAGATGTCGGAGGCCTTGTAGAGGCCGCCGCCGACCACCGTGACCTGCACCTTCGCCTTCGTCACCACGATCGGGGTGAGCAGCAGGGACGGGATGTGCAGCCCGCCGCTGTCGGTGACCGCGGTCGCCGTCGAGCTGATGTCCAGACCCTCGACCAGCTCGACGGCGATGGTGCCGGCCGCGTCCGCCTCGGGCTTGTACGGCTTGTAGATGGTGTAGGCCTGCTCGCCGGCGAGCACCCGGCGCACCGCGTCCATGGACGCGTCCTGACCGCCCACCGGCACGTTCTTGATGCCCGCCGCCTTCAGCGACTCGATGACGGCCGCGGCCATGCCGTCGTTGGCCGCGTAGACGGCCTGGATGCCGTCCTTGCCCAGGGTCTGGATGGCCTCGTTCATCTTCGCCGTGGCCACCTCCGGCTTCCACTCGCCGGACTGCTCGTAGGCGATCTTCTTGACCTTGCCGTCCAGCGCACGGTGCGCGCCCGCCTTGAACTGCGCCGCGTTGGGGTCGGATCCGGCACCGTTGATCATCACGACATTGGCCGAGGCGGCCTTCGGGCCGAGCGCGTCCAACAGGGTCTGGCCCTGGAGTTCACCGGTGCGCCCGTTGTCGAAGGAGACGTAGGCGGCGACCTTGCCGGCGGCCAGCCGGTCGTAGGCGACGACCTTCACGCCCTTGGCGGCGGCGGCCTCGACCCACGGGGCGGTGCCACTGGCGTTGACCGGGTCGAGCAGGATGACCTTGACGCCCTTGGCCAGCATGTCGTCGAACTGGCGCTTCTGGGTGCTCTCGTTCCCGTCCGCGTTGGCGTAGCTGATCGTGCACCTCGGGCAGAGGCTGGTGACCGTCTGCTGGATCAGCGGCCTGTCGAAGGCCTCGTAGCGGGTGGAGGAGGTGTTCTCCGGCAGAAGCAGACCGATGCTCCGTTCACTCCCACCGGCCCCCGGCTGCTGCGATGCGTGGGTCTGGCCGCAGGCCGCGAGGGTGAGCGAGAGCAACGCGGCGGCCGTGCCCGCGGCCGCGAGACGCATGGGTCTGTTCATGATCGGTGGTGCCTCCTGTACGCGCCGCGGCGTCGCGGCAGGGAAGGGAGTCAAGCGCCACCCGGCCCCTGCGTCAATAAGTGAAGGAGTCTTCGTTATTCTCCTGTCCGATTCGTTATGGAGCGAATGATCCGTGCGCATCGCCGCAGGTAGACCGCCGGGGGACTCCGGATCGGTGTCGACTCCTGAAGGAAGCGCGGAGCCGAAAGCCGACGGCGGGCGGCCCCGGGGAAAGGGGACGCCCGCCATGGGGACGGTGACGGCTCAGCTGTTGATGGCGTAGCTGTCGCCGTAGACCTTCCACTTCAGCGGCGGGTTGAGGTCGAAGTTCCCGGCCTTGAGGAAGACCAGCTGCTCGGTGTCCACCCGGCTGGTGTCGGAGTGCGCCTCCTCCTTCTTCATCACCACCTTGCGGGCGTCCAGGAAGGCCTTGAGGTAGGTGGCCTGGTCGCCGCCCTGGGCCGGGGTCTTGGCCTTCTTCATGGCCGCGGCGCGGATGCCGCCGAAGCTGTCCGAGCTGTTGCCCGGGCCGTGCATGACGATGGCGTCGTAGTAGACGAACTGGCCGAGCGCGCCCAGCCCGTCCTTCTTGCCCTGGCTGACGGCGGGGTTGAAGTAGACCCGGTCGCGCTCGTCGTTCTGGGCCTGCTGGAAGACGGTGTCCTTGGCGGCGGTGGCCCAGTCGCGCTCGAAGGCGGAGCCGAGGCCGGCGTGCGAGTCGGTGCCGTTGACCTTCTTCAGCGCGGGCAGGTACTTGGCGAGGATGTTGCCGGGCTTGAGGTCGGTGTAGTGCTGGACCAGCTCCAGCATGTCACCCGTGCCCGAACAGAAGCCGATGATGCCGGCGGTGTAGCCGCGGCCGTCCTTGATGTCCTCGATGTACTTGTACTGGGCCTTCCAGTCCAGCGAGGAGTTCTCCGCGCTGGACACCAGCTGCATCGCGATGTCCTTCTTGTGCGGGTCGTCCAGCCCGACCCCCGCGAGCCGGACGGCCGCGGCGGGGGCCGGAGCGGCCTGGGCCACCGAGGTGGCCGCGGCGGTGAGGGGCGCGGCCACCAGGGCGGCGGCGAGGGCTATCCGGAGGGCACGACGGGGCTGAGGGCGCATAGAACGCTCCGTTTCCTCGATGGGTTAGGAAACTTTCCTAACGAGAAGGAAACGCCGTCCGGCCGCACTCCCGCAAGGGTTTTGACGGAACCTCTTCAAGCCATCTGCGGAGCCGCAGGTCAGACCGCCCGGCGCCGGACCCACCAGACCGCCGCCGCGCACAGGGCCACGGCGAGCAGGGCCGTCCAGCCGAACTCGATGAACTGGAAGAGCCAGTAGCGGCTCTCCGGCTGGTAGGACTCGTGCAGCGCGTAGCCGCCCTCGCTCACCAGCTTCTGGGCTCCGTAGAAGTCGCCGCCCCGGTCGTACAGCTCGCTGAGGCCGAGCCGGTTCCCCGCCGGGTCGGTGACCCAGATGCCGCCCTCCCAGCGGTGGTCGAGCGAGGTCTGCGCGAGCGTGTGCACGGTGTCCTGGAGCGGTGCGCGGTAGTGGAACCGCAACGACTCGGCGACCAGGGTGGTCACCACCGAGGCCACCACGCCGACCCCCAGCGCCACCACCGTCCGCCGCAGCACCGCCCCCACGAGCGCGGACAGCGCGAAGACCAGCAATACCCGGCCGACCAGCGCGGGCGGGGCGCTGGTGAACACCAGGGGGGTGAACAAGCCCCCGCTCGCCGACATCGGCGCGATCCACCAGTTGAGCACGAACGCCGTCAGGGCCGTCGCAGCGGCCAGCACACCGCCGACGACCACCAGCCCTCCGACCGTCCAGCGGGCGCGCCCCGCCCCCTGGGTCCAGGCGAAGCGCACCGTGCCGTGTTCGAACTCCCGGGCCAGCAGCGGAGCGCCGACGAACGCCCCGAGGGCGCCGCCCAGGAAGTAGACCACGTTCCCGCCGAGCATCAGCTCGGTGCCGTACTCGCGCCGGAACTCCTTCCAGCGCTCGTTGCAGGTCCGCAGCGCCATGTCGCACCCGGCCGCGCCGGAGCGGTCGAGCCCCGCGTGGATGTAGTACCCGGTGACGGCCAGCACGACGAGCAGCGCGGCGAGGACGCCCAGCAGGGTCCGCAGCGCGGGCCGGTGGCGCAGCCCCGCCGCCCGCAGGACGGCGGAGCGGGGCGGGGCGAGGGTCAGGGAGCTCACGGCAGCGACACCTTCTCGTTCGGAGGGACGGCCCCGCGCGGGCCGGGGAGGGCGGAGGCGGTCGGCTCGCGCAGGTAGGCGAGCACCAACTCCTCCAGCCCGATGCGCTGTTGGCGCCAGCCCTCGGAGACCGGGGCGTCCACGCCGCCGGTGCGCACCAGCAGGTGGGACTGGGCTCCGGCCCGGCGGTCGCGGACCACCGGCAGCCGCCCGGCGACCCGGTCCGCGTCGGCGGTCGGGCCGGTCAGCATCCGGTGGCCGGCCAGCAGGTCGTCCACCTCCCCCGCGACCTGGACCCGGCCGCCACCGAGCACCACCAGGTAGTCGCAGCTCTGCTGCAGCTCGTTGACGGCGTGCGAGGAGAACACCACCGACAGGCCGTCCTCGGCCACGGCGGTCAGCAGCACGGCCATGAAGTCGTGCCGGGCGAGCGGGTCGAGGGCGGCCAACGGCTCGTCCAGTAGCAGGAGTTCGGGGCGCTTGGCGAGCGCGAGGGCGAGCGAGACCTGGGCCTGCTGGCCGCCGGAGAGGCGGCCGTACCGGCGGTCCTGCGGGATGCCGAGGCCGTCCAGGTGGGTCCGGGCCCGGGCCTCGTCCCAGCGACGGTTGAGGTGGCGGCCCATCGCGAGCAGGTCGCGTACGCGCACGCCCGGGTAGAGCGCGGCGTTCTGCCCGACGAAGCCGATCCGGTCCAACGCCCGGGGCGAGCCCGGCACTTGGTCGCCGAGGACGGTCAGCGCGCCCTCGCTGGGGAGGGTCAGTCCGGCGGCCAGGCTGAGCAGCGTGGTCTTGCCGGCGCCGTTCGGGCCGACCAGCGCCACCACGTGCCCGGCGGGGACGGCCAGTCGGCAGTCCCGCAGGGCCCAGGAGCGGCGGTAGCGCTTGCCGAGCCCGGCGCAGTCGATCGCCGTGTCCGCGGCCATCAGGCCACCACCCCGTCCCGGCCCTCACGCAGGTCGCGCAGCGCGTCCTCGAACACGGCGGTCATCCCCTCCTCGTCCAGCCCGGCGGTCCGCGCCGAGCGCATCCAGTCCAGCAACCCCCGCCGCAGCGCGGCCCGTTCGCGCAGCGGCACCACCCCGGCGGGCAGCCCCCGGACGAAGGTGCCCTGGCCGCGGCGGCCGACCGCGAGACCGCGGTGCTCCAGCTCGCGGTACGCCTTGAGCACGGTGTTCGGGTTGATCGCCAGCCCGGCGACCGCTTCGCGCACCCGGGGCAGCCGGTCCCCCTCCGTCAACCAGCCCATCCGCAGCGCCTGTTCGACCTGCTGCACGAGCTGCAGGTAGGTCGGGACGCCGGAGGCCGGGTCCAGGCGGAACTCGATCGGAGAGGGCCGGTCCTCGCCTTTATCTACTTCCATAGGTAAAGAGATAAGCCCCGAGCTGAGGCATCGTCAACCCAAGGAAAGGCAAAGGGCCCCGCCCCGGACCTCGTGGTCCGTGGCGGGGCCCTGCCGGGCGCTACCGGATCAGGCGCCGCGCAGCACCGCGCCCGTACGGGCGACGGCCTCGGCGACGGCCGCCTCGCGGGCGGCGGTGGCCTCGTCGGCGGTCAGCGTGCGGTCGACGGCACGGAAGCGCAGCGCGTACGCCAGCGACTTCTTGCCCTCGCCGACCTGCTCGCCGGTGAACACGTCGAACAGCCGGATGGCCTCCAGCAGTTCGCCCGCGCCGGTGCGCAGCGCGGCCTCGACGTCGGCGGCCGGAACCGCGGTGTCGACGATCAGCGCGACGTCCTGGGTCGCCACCGGGAAGCCGGAGACGGTCGGACCGTTGACCCGCCGGGCGCCGTCCGCGGTGAGCAGGTCGACGTCGAGCTCCATCGCCGCGGTGCGGGCCGGCAGCCCGAGCGCCTTGACCACCCGCGGGTGCAGCTCGCCGGCGTGGCCGACCACCCGGTCGGTGCCGGAGACGACCAGCTCGGCGCAGCGGCCCGGGTGCCAGGGCGCCAGCTGGCCCTGGCGGACGGTCAGCTCGACGCCGGCCGCGCGGGCCACCGTGCGGGCCGCCTCGACGGCGTCCGCCCAGGAGGCCTGGTCGCCCTTGCCCCACCAGCCCGACGGCAGCCGCTCGCCCGCGAGGGCGACGGCGATCCGGCGCGGCTGGTCCGGCAGCGCGGCGTCCAGCTCGGCCAGCTCCTCGTCGCTGGGCCGGCGGTCGACGGCCGGGCGCGGGGCCACGGACAGTTCGTCCTTGGGCAGGAAGACGGTGCCGGCCTCGAAGATCGCGAGGTCGGTGTTGCCCCGGCCGATGTTGCGGCGCAGCGCTCCGAGCAGGCCCGGCAGCAGCGTGGTGCGCAGCGCCGGCTCCTCGTCGTTCAGCGGGTTGACCAGCTTCACCGTCCGGCGGCGACGGTCGTCCGCCTCCAGGCCGAGCGCCTCCCAGGCGGCCTCGCCGAGGAACGGGTAGTTGTTGACCTCGACGTAGCCGGCCCCGGCCAGCGCGACGCCGATCCGGCGGTTGACCCGCTGGGCCTCGGTCAGGCCCTTGCCCGGCGGCACGTTCGGCATCCGGGCGGGGACGTTGTCGTAGCCCTCCAGCCGGATGACCTCCTCGGCGAGGTCGTACGGGTCGGTGAGGTCGGGGCGCCAGGTCGGCGGGGTGACCTCCAGGACGTCGGCGCCGGCGACCGAGCAGCCGATCTCCTGCAGGCGCCGGGTGACGGTCTCGCGGCCGTACTCCGTGCCGGCCACCCGGTCGGGCAGGTCGGCGGCGATGGTGATGGTGCGCACCGGGTGCGGGGCCGCGATGTCGGTGACCCCGGCCTCGGCGGTGCCGCCGGCGATCAGGACCAGCAGGTCGACGGCGCGCTGCGCGGCGGCGCGGGCGGCCTCCGGGTCGACGCCGCGCTCGAAGCGCTTGGACGCCTCGGAGGGCAGCTTGTGCCGCTTGGCGGTGCGGGCGATGGCGACCGGGTCGAAGTGCGCCGCCTCGATGATCACCTCGGTGGTGCCCGGACCGGCGGCCGGGTCGAGGATCTCGGTGGAGGCGCCGCCCATGACGCCGGCCAGGCCGATCGGGCCGCTGTTGTCGCAGATCAGCAGGTCCTCGGCGGCGAGCTTGCGCTCGACGCCGTCCAGGGTGGTGAGGGTCTCGCCCTGCTCGGCCCGGCGGACCGTGATCGGGCCGTCCACCCGCTGCTTGTCGTACGCGTGCAGCGGCTGGCCGACCTCCAGCATCACGTAGTTGGTGATGTCGACGGTCAGCGAGATCGGGCGGATGCCCGACTTCTGCAGGCGGCGCTGAAGCCACAGCGGCGACTTGGCGTTCGGGTCGACGCCGACGACCGTCCGGGCCACGAAGCGGTCGCAGCCGGCCGGGTCGTTGACCTTGACCAGGTAGCCGAAGGAGTTGGCCGGCGGCACGTCGAGCAGCGCCGGGTCGGCCAGCGGCAGCCCGTACGCGGCGGCGGCCTCGCGGGCCACGCCGCGCATGGACAGGCAGTAGCCGCGGTCCGGGGTGACGGCGATGTCGAGCACCTCGTCGACGAGCTGGAGCAGCTCGATGGCGTCGGTGCCGGGCTCGTACTCCGGCGGGAGGACGATGATGCCGTTGTGGTCGTCGCCCATGCCCAGCTCGCGGGCGGAGCAGATCATGCCGGCCGAGGTGTGGCCGTAGGTCTGGCGGGCCGCGATCGGGAACGGGCCGGGCAGCACGGCGCCCGGGAGCACCACGACGACCTTGTCACCGACGGCGAAGTTGGTCGCGCCGCAGACGATCTCCTGCGGCGCGCCGGTGCCGTTGGCGTCGCCGACGTTGACGAAGCAGTGCCGGATCGGCTTCTTGAAGCCGGTCAGCTCCTCGATGGAGAGCACCTCGCCGACCACCAGCGGACCCTTGAGGTCGGCGCCGATCTGTTCGACGGTCTCGACCTCCAGGCCGGCCCGGACCAGGCGCTCCGCGACGTCACGACCGGTCTCGCCGGCGGGCAGGTCGACGTACTCGCGCAGCCAGGAAAGCGGGACGCGCATCAGATCTCCATCCCGAACGGGAGGGTGAAGCGCACATCACCCTCGACCATGTCGCGCATGTCGGCGACGTTGTGACGATTCATCAGGATCCGCTCCAGGCCCAGGCCGAAGGCGAACCCGCTGTAGCGGTTCGGGTCGACGCCGCAGGCGACGAGCACCCGCGGGTTGACCACGCCGCAGCCGCCGAGCTCGATCCAGCCCTCGGAGGAGCAGGTGCGGCACGGGCGGTCCGGGTTGCCGACGCTCGCCCCGAGGCACACGAAGCACTGCAGGTCGACCTCGGCCGACGGCTCGGTGAACGGGAAGTACGAGGGCCGCCAGCGCAGCTCCAGGTGGTCGCCGATCAGCTTCTCGACCAGGACCTCGATGGTGCCCTTGAGGTCGGCGAAGGTGATGCCCTCGTCCACCGCGAGGCCCTCGACCTGGCGGAAGACCGGGGTGTGGGTGGCGTCCAGCTCGTCCGTCCGGTAGACCCGGCCGGGGCAGACCACGTAGAGGGGGGGCTCGCGGTCGAGCATGGTGCGGGCCTGGACCGGGGAGGTCTGGGTGCGCAGCACCACGCCGGAGTCGGCGGAGCCGTCCGGGGCCTGGACGAAGAAGGTGTCCTGCATCGAGCGGGCCGGGTGGTCCGGGCCCAGGTTGAGGGCGTCGAAGTTGAGCCACTCGGCCTCGACCTCGGGGCCCTCGGCGACCTGGTAGCCCATCGCCACGAAGGTGTCCTCGATGCGCTCGGCCATGGTGGTCAGCGGGTGCCGGGCGCCGCGCGGCAGGCGGTCGTACGGCAGCGTGACGTCCACCGCCTCCTCGACCAGCACGCGGGCGTCACGCTCCGCCTCCAGCTCGGCCTGCCGCTTGGCGAGGGCCTGGTTGACGGCCCCGCGGGCCTGGCCGATCAGCTTTCCGGCAGCGGCCTTGGCGTGCGGGGGCAGGGCGCCGATCTCGCGGTTGGCGAGCGAGAGCGGGGACCGGTCGCCGGTGTGGGCGACCTTGGCCTGCTTGAGCTCGTCCAGGCTGCTGGCGGCGGCGAAGGCGGCGACGGCCTCGTCCCGCGCCTGCTCCACCACCTCGGGCTTGAGGGCCTCGACCTCGACCGGGTCGTACGACTTGTTGGGTGCCGACATCTCTATCTTTCCCGTGCTCCTGCTCGTCCGTGCTCAGGTGTGTGGGCTCGCCTTCACGTCACGCCCGGCGGGGCCGGGGCACGGGCAGCCGGTCTCCGTTCACCGGAGGCTCACGGGAGTGGGTGTCCGCGGCTCAGCCGCACAGGGCGTTGCGCGACGCCAAAGGTCGAGTGTAGTCGCAGCGCGTAGCGCCGCTGCCGCGATGCCCGCCCGGCGGGACTCCGGCGCTCGGTCAGAGCATGAAGTCCGGAACGCCGGCGGGCAGGATAAATCGGAACCGGGCGCCGCCGCCGGGGGCGCGGTCGACCCGGATCGAACCGCCGTGGGCCTCCACGATGCCCTTGACGATATAGAGGCCCAGGCCCGTGCCGCCGCGCTTGGAGCCGCGCCAGAAGCGGGTGAAGACGCGCGGCATCGACTCCTCGGGGATGCCGCTGCCTTCGTCGCTCACGGTGACCGCTGTGCCTTCCACGATGCGGGGCGGGGTGCCGGAGCGCTCCCAGACGGGCGCCTCGACGACCTCCTTGGCCGGTGCCACCTCGATCGTGACAGTTCCCTCCCCGTGCCGCACCGCATTTTCCAGCAGGTTGGCGAGCACCTGGTCGACCTTGTCCGGGTCCGCCCACAGCACGGTCAGCGGCTCGGCGATCCGGATGTCGAAGCGCTCCTCGGGGATGCCGGTCGCGACCTTGCGCTCGACGTGCCGGCGCACCGCGGCGGCCAGGTCGACCACCTGCTTGCGCAGCTCCAGCCGGCCCGCGTCGATCCGCGAGATGTCCAGCAGCTCGGCGATCAGCCGGGTGACCCGGTCCGCGTCCGCGTCCACCGTCTCCAGCATCAGCCGCTTCTGCCCGTCGGTGAACCGCTCCCACTTGGCCAGCAGCGTCGCCGTGAAGCCCTTGACGCTGGTCAGCGGGGAGCGCAGCTCGTGCGCGACGGTGGCGATCAGCTCGGCGTGGCTGCGCTCGGTGCGGCGCCGGGCCTCGGTGCCGCGCAGGGCGATCACCAGGCGCTCCAGCGGCCCGCAGGGCACCGCGCGGACGTACCGGGCGGAGACCAGCACCTCCCGGCCGCCGGGCAGCAGCAGATTGCGCTCCGGCTGGCCGGTCCGGATCGCCAGGCCGCCGTACGGGTCGGTCAGCTGCCACCAGCGGCGCCCGTCCAGGTCCTCCAGCGGGAGGACGTCCTCCAGCGCACAGCCCAGCGCGGCCTGCGGGAGCACGCCGGTGAGCCGGGCCGCGGCCCGGTTGAAGCGGACCACCCGGCCCAGCGCGTCGGCGACCACCAGGCCGTCCGGCAGGTCGTCCGGGTCGAGCTCGGGCCCGCTGCCGACCATGGGTTGCCTCCCCGATTACCCACCGTGCCGTTCCCCCCACCGAGGCAGACCCTAGCGCCTCCCAGGCCCCCGCAGTAGGGCTTGCCGGGTGGATCCCGGCGCGCGCCCGGGGTCAGGCCTTGGTGCGGCAGCCGCCGGGCGAACGCTGCGCCCGGGCGGAGGCGTACAGGCAGACGGCCGCGGCGGTGGCCAGGTTGAGGCTCTCCGCGTGGCCGTGGATCGGGACGCGCACGACCTCGTCGGTGAGCGCGCGGGTCTCCTCCGGGAGCCCCCACGCCTCGTTGCCGAACACCCACGCGCCGGGCGCGCCCAGGGTGCCCTCGTCCAGCTCCTGGTCCAGGTCGCGCTCTCCCGCGCCGTCCGCGGCCAGGACCCGGACGCCGGCCTCGCGCAGCTTCCCGACGGCCTCCTCGACCGGCACGCCGACGGCCACCGGCAGGTGGAACAGGCTGCCCACCGAGGCCCGGACGGCCTTCGGGTTGTAGAGGTCCACCGAGGCGTCGGTGAGCACCACGGCGTCCGCGCCGGCCGCGTCGGCGGTGCGCAGCACGGTGCCGGCGTTCCCGGGGTCGCGCACGTGGGCGAGGATCGCGACCAGCTTCGGGCGGGCCCTGAGCACCTCGTCGAACGGGGTGTCGATGAAGCGGCAGAGCGCCACGATGCCCTGCGGCGTCACGGTGTCGCAGATGTCGGCGATCACCTCGTCGGTGGCCGTCAGCACGGGCAGCCCCTCGGCCAGCGCGGCCTCGACGATGCCGGCGTGCCGCTCGGCGGCCTCCGGAGTGACGTACACCTCGACCACCGCGTGCTCGGACGTGCCCGGCAGCCTCCCGAAGGCGACGGCCTCCCGGACCGCCTGCGGGCCCTCGGCCAGGAAGCGGCGCTCCTTGGTGCGCTGGTTGCGCTTGGCCAGCCGGCGGGCGGCGACGACGCGGGGCGAGCGCAGGGAGGTCAGCAGGGGGGTGTCGGTGCTCGGCATGGTCTCGTTCTCTGGAGGCGCTGGCGGACGGCGGTCGCTGAGGGTCTGGAATGCAGAACCGGACCCGCAGGAGAGTCTGCGGGTCCGGTCAGAGCTCAACCGATCTCGGAAGATCAGGCGGCGTCCGCGGCGGCCTTCGGGGCGTTCACGTCGGCCGGCAGCGCCTTCTGGGCGACCTCGACCAGGGAGGCGAACGCACCCGGGTCGTTGACGGCCAGGTCGGCCAGCATCTTGCGGTCGATCTCGACGCTGGCGGCCTTCAGGCCCTGCACGAAGCGGTTGTAGGTGATGCCGTTGGCACGGGCCGCAGCGTTGATGCGCTGGATCCACAGCTGACGGAAGTCGCCCTTGCGCTTCTTGCGGTCGTTGAAGTTGTAGACCAGCGAGTGGGTGACCTGCTCCTTGGCCTTGCGGTACAGGCGCGAACGCTGGCCACGGTAGCCGCTGGCGCGCTCCAGGATGACCCGGCGCTTCTTGTGGGCGTTGACTGCCCGCTTGACGCGTGCCACTTGATTACTCCTTGGGTTGGACCACGGACTACTTCACGTGGTCCGTCATTCGAATGGGTCGGGAAGGATCAGCTGCCCCGCGCACGGCTCTCGCCGGGCGGGAAGGCGATCACTTGCCGAGAAGCTTCTTGATCTTCTTGGCGTCAGCGGGGGCCATCTCGATCGTCCCGGCCAGCTTGCGGGTCAGCGTCGAGGGCTTGTGCTCCAGGAGGTGGCGGCGGCCGGCGCGCTCGCGCAGCACCTTGCCAGAGCCACTGATCTTGAAGCGCTTGCTGGCGCCACTGTGCGTCTTCTGCTTCGGCATTTCGCCGTATCTCCTCGTCGGTCCCGTCCACGCCCGCGCAGCGGATGCCACGCGGGCGTGAACTGGATGGATCTGCGGTGACCGGGCGGGGCGCCCCGTCACCCTAGGGGCCGGTCTCCCGGGCCTCCTGGCCGGTGAAGGCTCAGGCGCCCTGGGAGGCGGCCGGCTGCTCGACCGGAGCGTCGGCCTCGGTGGCCGGCGCCTCGGCCGGGGCGTCCTGCGCCTCGGTCACGGCGTCGTCGGCCACCGCGTCCTCGGCCACCGCGTCGTCGCTCGCGGGGGCGGCGTCGGAACCGGCGGTCCGGCCCTGACGCTCGGCCTTGCGGGCGTCCGCGAGGGCGCGGGCCTCGGCCATCGCCTCGGTCTTCTTCTTGTGCGGGCCAAGAACCATGATCATGTTACGGCCGTCCTGCTTGGGCGAGGACTCGACGAAGCCCAGCTCCTGGACGTCGTCGGCGAGCCGCTGCAGCAGGCGGAAGCCCAGCTCGGGGCGGGACTGCTCACGACCACGGAACATGATCGTGATCTTGACCTTGTCGCCCTGCTTGAGGAACCGAACGACGTGACCCTTCTTGGTGTCGTAGTCGTGCGGGTCGATCTTCGGCCGGAGCTTCATCTCCTTGATGACCGTGTGCGCCTGGTTCTTGCGCGCCTCACGGGCCTTCATGGCCGACTCGTACTTGAACTTGCCGTAGTCCATGAGCTTGCACACCGGCGGCCGGGCGGTCGCCGCGACCTCGACCAGGTCGAGGTCGTACTCCTGCGCGAGCTCCAGCGCCTTGGCAAGCGGCACGATGCCGACCTGCTCGCCGCTGGGACCGACGAGTCGCACCTCCGGGACGCGAATCCGGTCGTTGATGCGGGGCTCGGTGCTGATGGGGCCTCCTCGGTTGCACCTTCTGCGATGCGGCCGTCGGACGGCGGTCGCACGTAGTGGACTCGACCACTGGGCGGGGCTTCATTCGTGCTGCGCTGCCCGGTACCTCGGTACCGTGTGCACCGCGACACGAAAAAAGCCCCGCTCGGTACAAGCGGGGCTCCACACAACCGGGGGCGGCGCCTGGAGGGGCGCTGCGGCGACTCGACGCCTGGGCGTCCGTCGCGGACCGGGACCCGTCGACCGCGAGGTCGATCAGGTGGGAGACTTTCGCGGTTGCCCTCTCGGGCCTCCTCAGTGGAGCCTCCACTTGCTGGCCAGGCGCCCATGCGGGAGCCCGGCCGGTCAGTCTCGAAGCTTACAGCGTCGCGCGGTCGAACGCTATTCCGCCCCGGCGCACGGGCTTCCCGGCGCGTTCCGGAGCCCTTGTACGCTCCACGTGTACCCACACGGCACGACGGAACGAGCCCCCCTTGAGCAGCGAGCCCACCCAGACCCCCGGCGCGGACGACGACGCGATCGGCTTCGACGACCTCACCCGCGACATCGCCGAGGTCCCGGCCGTCGAGGTGATCACCACCGTCGCCGTGCACCTGATGAGCGCGGCCGCCGTCAAGTGCGGTCTCGCGGAGGGCGGCGAGAAGGACAAGGACCTGGACGAGGCCCGCAAGCTGATCACCGCGCTGGCCGGGCTGGTCACCGCCGGCGCCCCCGAGATCAGCAACTTCCACGCCGCCCCGCTGCGGGACGGGCTGCGCTCGCTGCAGCTGGCCTTCCGCGAGGCCTCGCTCGTCCCGGACGCCCCGGGCGCGGGCCCGGGCGAGAAGTTCACCGGGCCGGTCTACTCCTGAGGTCGTGCGAGCACTGGGGACCACCTACCGGGTCCGGTAGGTGGTCCTCCGGCGTTCCCTACCGCCGGTAGAGCGGCTCCCCCGGCAGCTCCGCACCCGCCGGCAGCACCGCGAGGTCCAGCCCCCGGTCCAGCCGCACCCGGAGCACCGGGTCCGCCGCCACCGCCTGCCCGACCCGCTGCGCGGCCGCCTGCAGCCCCGGCTGGTCCAGCGCCGGGTCGAACACCACCGCGAGCACCCCGTCCGAGCCCTCGGAGGCCGCCAGCAGCCCGCTGACCACCTGCGGCTCGGCCGCCAGCAGCGCCCGGACCGCCGCGCGCACCTCCGGGTCCCGCACCGGCGGGAGGAACGGACGGTTCTCCGCCAGCGCCCGCAGCCGGGCACCGGACAGCTGGAAGGCCACCGGCCCGGCCGGGTCGATCAGCAGCGTGTCGGCGCGCTCCGAGAAGGCCACCATCGCGGCCTGCGGCGCGGCCGTCGGCGCCGGGCGGGCGTCGGCGCGCCAGCGGGCGAGCGCCTCCAGCGAGGTGAAGGCCGGCAGCGCGCGGCGCCCGTCCGGGGCCTCCAGCACCGGGACGGCCATGTCGCTGGACTTGTCGTGCCGGTGCCCGTGCTCGTCCACCTCGACCTCGCCGAGGATCGCGACGATCGGGACCATCAGCCGGGTGGGGGCCAGCGCCGCCAGCACCTCCGGCTCGGCCGCGCGGTCCTGCGACCAGCGCGCGAGGGCCTCGGCCAGCGCCGGGTCGGCCGTGCCGTCGTCGTCACCGAAGCCCGGGTTCGGGATGCTCTTGCCGACGAACGCCGGGTTGGAGAAGTCTTTGCGGTCCACCCGCCCGACCCTATGCCACCGCCCCCGGCCGACCCCAGTTCCGCGCACGCACCCCCTACCCACCGGTAGCCCGCTGTGGCACTCTGCGCCCATGGTGATCCTCGACGCGCCCGCTCCCGCTCCGGTGTCCGACCGCCTCCGGTACGACCGCGCCACCGCCCACCTGGACGGGCCGGTGGCCGTCGTGGACCTCGCCGCCTTCGACGCCAACGCCGCCGACCTGGTGCGCCGGGCGGGCGGCAAGCCGGTCCGGGTCGCCAGCAAGTCGGTGCGCTGCCGGGCCCTGCTGGACCGGGTCCTGGGCATGGACGGCTTCGCCGGGGTGATGAGCTTCACCCTGGACGAATCGCTCTGGCTGGCCCGCACCGGCGTCCGCGACGTCCTGCTCGCCTACCCCTCCGCCGACCGCGACGGCTTCGCCGAGCTGACCGCCGACCCGGACGCCGCCCAGGAGATCACCGTCGTCCTCGACGATCCGGCCCAGCTGGACCTGATCGACAAGGCCCGGGCCGGCGACGCCGAGGTCCGGGTCTGCCTGGAGCTGGACACCGCACTGCACCTGCTGGGCGGACGCGTCCGGGTCGGCGCCCGCCGCTCGCCGCTGCGCACCCCCGAGGACCTCGGCGCCTTCGCCGAACTCGTCCACCGCCGCCCCGGCTTCCGGGTGGTCGGCCTGATGGCGTACGAGGGGCACGTCGCCGGGGTCGGCGACCGGGTGCCCGGGCGGCCGGTGCGCTCGCAGCTGATCCGGCTGATGCAGGCCAAGGCCCGGACCGAACTCGCCGAGCGGCGCGCCGCGGTGGTCCGGCGGCTGCGGCAGGTGACCGAGCTGGAGTTCGTCAACGGCGGCGGCACCGGCAGCGTCGAGTCCACCGTCGCCGAGCGCGCCGTCACCGAGGTCGCGGCCGGCTCCGGGCTGTACCAGCCGCAGCTGTTCGACAACTACCGCTCGTTCCGGGGCCGTCCGGCCGCCCTGTTCGGCCAGCCGGTGGTGCGGCGGCCCGGCCTCGGCGTGGTCACCGTGCTCGGCGGCGGCTACCCGGCCTCCGGCGCGGCCGGCCCGGACCGCTCGCCGGTGCCGTACCTCCCGCCGGGCCTGCGCTACGACCCGATGGAGGGCGCCGGCGAGGTGCAGACCCCGCTGCTCGGCCCGGCCGCGGACGACCTGCTGATCGGCGACCGGGTCTGGTTCCGGCACGCCAAGGCGGGCGAACTGTGCGAGCGCTTCGCGGAGCTGCACCTGATCGAGGGGGACCGGATCGTCCGGACGGTGCCGACGTACCGGGGTGAGGGGAAGACCTTCCTCTGACGCTTCGTCTACCGTGGTGCCGACAGGTGGCAGTGACGAGGGGAGCAGCATGGAAGCCGAGATCACGGACCTTGCGACGAGGGGCGCGACCGCGCTGGTGAGCCTGATGGTCAGCGAGGCCTGGTCGAGGGTCCGGCCGCGGTTCGCCGCCCTGTTCGGGCGGGACCGGGAGGAGGAGGTGTCGCTGGAGCTGGACGAGATCCAGGCCGAGATCGCCGAGGACCCGGAGATCGGCGAGGGCCAGGCCTCCCAGTGGCAGCGGCGGCTGCGCCTGGCACTGCGGAACAATCCGGACGCGGTCGCCGAACTCCGTTCGATCCTGGACGAGTTCGACGATCAGACACCTGAGCAGGCACCCGTCGTCTACCGCAACGAGCTCAAGGACATGACGGTCCACGGCAGCGTCTTCCAGATCGGCAAAGCCGAGAAGGTGGTCAAGGCCGAGACGATCAACGGCGATCTGACCTTCTGACCTTTCCCCAGCCTTAACCGGGCCCGATGGAACGGCTAACACCGGCCTTCCATCGGGCCTTTGTGCTGCTCTTGGGCCTACAGTCCGTCAACAAGAGCTCCACGCGCGGCTATTGCGCTCTGGTCCAGACCAATCCTACGCTCTGGCCGGGGGTCGCGCGCCGGGCCGGCGGCCCCCAACGGGCAGGCGTGCCCGGTCCCCCACACTCGCCCGGAACGACGGTCAAGGAGTCCCACACCCCATGTCCCTCAAGCGAACTGCCCTGTCCGTCGGCGTGGTCGGCGCCGCGGTCCTCTCGGTGGCCGCGACCACGGCCGGCACCGCCAGCGCCCACGGCACGATGACCAACCCCGTCAGCCGGATCGCCGCCTGCTACGCGGAGGGCCCCGAGCACCCGGTGTCCCAGGTCTGCAAGGACCTCGTCGCCGCGAGCGGCACCCAGCCGCTGTACGACTGGAACGAGGTCAACATCGCCAACGCCGACGGCAACCACCAGGCGCTGATCCCGGACGGCAAGCTCTGCTCGGCCAACCGCGACAAGTACAAGGCCCTGGACTGGCCGCGCACCGACTGGCCGGCCACCCCGGTCAAGGCCGGCGCGTTCACCTTCAAGTTCCGCACCACCGCGCCGCACGTCGGCACCCAGACCGTCTACATCACCAAGCCGGGCTACGACCCGACCAAGCCGCTGAAGTGGTCGGACCTCGACCCGACCCCGGTGGCGCAGGTGCAGGTCACCCGGACCGCCACCGACGGGTACTACACCTACTCCGGCGCGCTGCCGCAGCGCACCGGCCGCCAGCTGCTCTACATGGTCTGGCAGCGCAGCGACAGCCCGGAGGCGTTCTACAGCTGCTCGGACGTCGACTTCGGCTCGACCGCCGCCGCTGCCGCCCCGGCGCTCGCCGCGAAGGCCCCGGCCGCGCCCGGCGACGCCCAGATCGCCGCCGACGCGCCGAAGTCGACGGTCGCCCACCACGGCCACGGCGGGGACCCGAACGCGCCGGCCGGCCAGATCGTCCCGACCAGTTCCGCGGCCGTGGCGGGCACCTCGGCCACCGGCCCGCTGCTGCTCGCCGGCGCCGCGGCGATCGGGGTCGGCTGGGCCGGCATGGTGCTCCGGCGCCGTCGTGTCGAGGCTGTTCGACGCGACTCCTGACGCCGGACGCGGGGCCGGGCCGGTCACACCCCCGTCCGACCCGGTTCCGTCACCGCAGGACGGCGGCGGCCCACCCGGAGGTTTCCCTCCCGGGTGGGCCGCCGCCGTGTGAGGAGCGCGGGGCTCAGGTGGTGGTGCCCCCCGGGCCGGCGGTGCCGCCCGCCCCGGAGCCCGAGCCGGGCATCCCGGGGATGCTCGGCAACTTGCCCTTGTAGTCGGTGATGCCCTTGACGATGGTGTCCATCACGGCGACGTCCGGCGCCTTGTCGGCGATGTCGAAGCCGAAGTGGACCGAGACCAGCGCCTTGCCGTCGGCGGACGGGAAGACCACGGTCTGCACGTAGCCGTTGTTGCCCTTGGGCGCGTCCACCTTCCAGCGGACCAGGTAGCCGTCCTGCCCGTTCACCTTGACGGCCTCGGACTTGAGCTCCTGGTGCCCGGTGATGTCGCCGTACGACTCCTTGGCGGCCTTCGCGATGTCGTCCTTGGCCGCCGACTGGACGTCCTTGCCGCCGCCGTCGATCCGGCCGGTGTTCACCCCGCCGAGGGTGCACTCCTCGCCGCTGCCGTCGGCGCAGGTGTAGGAGCCGACGGTGATCGCGGCGTAGCCGTTGGCGGAGGTGCCGGCCTTCCAGCCGTTCGGGACCGGCAGGACCAGCCGGTTCACCATGTCGATCGCCTTGTCGGCGCCGGGACGGACCTTGCCGCTGCCCTTGCCGTCCCCGCTGCCGCCGTTCCCGCCGCCGCCCTTGCCGTTGCCGCTGCCGCTGCCGTCCCCGCTGCCGCCGTCACCGCCGAGGCCGGGGAAGCCGTCCCAGGGGCCGTAGCCGCCGCGCGGGGGGTGCTGGGCGGTCGGCTTGGACTTGTCGCCGTGGCCGTCCATCGCGAGGTAGGTGATCCCCGAGCCCGCGCCCAGGCCGAGCAGGGCGGCGACGGCGGTCGCCACGACCAGCTTGGAGGGCTTGCGCCACGGCTTGCGCGGCGGCGGGACGGGCGAACCGTAGGCGGCGCCGAACGGCGGGGGCTCCGGGAAGCGGACGGTCGGGCCGCTGTCCAGGACCTCGCCCTCCAGCACCTTGGGCTGCTCGTCCGTGCCCGGCCCCGGCTCGCCGGCCGCCGGGGCCGCCGGGGCCTCGGACGCCGCCGGGGCGACCGGCTCCGGGGTGGCCGGCTCCGGGGCGTCCGAGGGTGCGGGCCGGGTGCTGGCCGTCCAGCCCTTGCCGTCCCACCACCGCTGCGGTCTCGGGTCGCCGGTGGTGTCCTTCGGGTCCGGGTACCACCCGGCGGGGATCTGCTCACTCACAGCAAAGAATCTAAGGGCAGCCGGATAAACGCGAAATCAGCGCGACCCGCAATTCCCGGGTTTTCCGATGAGATTACGGTGAGAACCGCGCCGGCCGCGGCGAGGCGGACTACAGCGGGGTGACGTACGCCCCGGAGATGCCGCCGTCCACCAGGAACTCGCTCGCCGTGATGAACGAGGAGTCGTCGCTCGCCAGGAACGCCACCGCGGCCGCGATCTCCTCGGCCCGGGCGAACCGGCCGAGCGGAATGTGCACCAGCCGGCGCGCGGCCCGCTCCGGGTCCGCGGCGAACAGCTCGCGCAACAGCGGGGTGTCCACCGGCCCCGGCGAGAGCGCGTTGACCCGGATCCCCTCCCGGGCGAACTGCACGCCCAACTCGCGGGACATCGCCAGCACCCCGCCCTTGGACGCGGTGTACGAGATCTGGGAGGTCGCCGCGCCCATCCGGGCCACGAAACTGGCGGTGTTGATGATCGAACCCCGCCCGTGCCGGCGCATGTACGGCAGGGCCGCCTTGCAACACAGGTAGACCGAGGTCAGGTTGACCTCCTGGACCCTGCGCCAGGCGTCCAGGCCGGTGGTCAGGATCGAGTCGTCCTCGGGCGGGGAGACGCCCGCGTTGTTGAACGCGACGTCCACGCTGCCGTAGGTCTCGTACGCCTCGTCGAACAGCGCCTCAACCATGTACGGGTCGGTGACGTCGGTGTGCACGAACAGCCCGCCGACCTCCTTGGCGGCCGCCCGGCCGCTCTCCTCGTCGAGATCCGCGCAGACCACCCGCGCCCCCTCCGAGGCGAGTCGGCGGGCGGCGGCCCGGCCGATCCCGCTGCCGGCGCCGGTCACCACGGCCGTGCGGCCGACCAGCCGGCGACAGACCGGCTCCTCCCGCACGGCGTGCTTGTCGCTCATCGGGCTGTCACTCCTCGGTGTGGTGAGGGCTGCTCGTGGTCAGGGCCGGTCGCGGTCAAGGGCCGCTCGTGGCCAGGGCTGCTCGTGGTCAGGGCTGCTCGTGGCCGGCCCGGGCGCGGCTCACATCCGCTCGAACGACCGGTAGCGCTCCCAGTCGGTGACCGCGCCGTCGTAGGCCGCCTGCTCGACCCGGGCCATGTTCAGGTAGTGGTCCACCACGTCGCCACCGAAGGCCTCCCGGGCCAGCTCGCTCCCGCCCCACAACTCGGCCGCCTCGCGCAGCGATCCGGGCACCCTCGGGTAGTCCTCCACCGCGTAGGCGTTGCCCAGACAGGGCGCGGGCAGCTCCAGCTTGCGCTGCAGCCCGTACAGGCCCGCCGCGATCATCCCGGCCACCGCCAGGTACGGGTTGACGTCGCCGCCCGGCACCCGGTTCTCCATCCGCAGGCCCGGGCCGTGGCCGACCACCCGGTAGGCGCAGGTGCGGTTGTCCCGGCCCCAGGCGACGGCGGTCGGGGCGAACGAGCCCGGGCGGTACCGCTTGTAGGAGTTGATGTTCGGGGCGTACAGCACGCTGAACTCGCGCAGCGCGATCAGCTGACCGGCCAGGAAGTGCCGCATGGTGTCCGTCATCCGGCCGTCCCGGTCCGCGAAGGCCGGCGCGCCGACCGCGTCGCGCAACGACAGGTGGATGTGGCAGCTGTTGCCCTCGCGCTCGTCGTACTTGGCCATGAAGGTGAGCGCGCACCCGAGTTGGGCGGCGATCTCCTTGGCACCGGTCTTGTAGACGCTGTGCTGGTCGCAGGTGGTGAGGGCGTCGGCGTAACGGAAGGCGATCTCGTGCTGGCCCAGGTTGCACTCCCCCTTCGCGGACTCCACGACCAGTCCCGCGCCGGCCATCTCGTTGCGGATCCGGGAGAGCAACGGCTCGACGCGGGCCGTGCCGAGCATCGAGTAGTCCACGTTGTACAGGTTCGCCGGAGTCAGTCCGCGGTAACCGCCCAGCCAGGCCTGCTCGTAGGTGTCGCGGAAGACCAGGAACTCCAGCTCGGTACCGATGTCCGCGGCCAGGCCGTACTCGGCGAGCCGGGCGATCTGACGGCGCAGCACCTGCCGCGGGGCGGCGTCCACCGGGTGCCCGCCGTGCCGGGCCAGATCGGCGGTCACCTGGGCGGTGCCGGGCTGCCAGGGGATCAGCCGCAGGGTGCCGAGGTCCGGGCGCATCGCGAAGTCGCCGTAGCCGGTCGCCCAGGAGGAGAAGGCGTAGCCGTCCACGGTGTTCATGTCGACGTCCACGGCCAACAGGTAGTCGCAGGCCTCCGCGCCGTGCTCGGCGACTTCGTCGAGGAAGAAGCGGGCGGCGAAGCGCTTGCCCTGCAGCCGGCCCTGCATGTCGGTGAAGGCGAGCGCCACGGTGTGCACCTGGCCGGCGTCCACCAGGGCGCGCAGCTCGTCCAGAGACAGCGGCGGCCGGGGCGGCGAGCCCGCGGCGGTCTGTTCGGACACAGCTGAACCATCCTTCCTCGATCACTCTTTGAGATCATGCGGTCACAGCGAACCGTACGGCCTCCGCCTCGCGGGGCGGAAGAGGGCGGACGGGTGTGGCGCGCCGATATGCGTGGTTGACGAGGGATCAGATGGTTCGGGAGGAGAATGCGCGCCATGGATCGCAGGCCTTTGATCGGCGTCAGCACCTATCTGGTGAACGCGAGCTGGAGCGACTGGCGGGACCGGCGGGTGGCCCTCGTCCCCGAGCGTTACACCGCGTACGTCCAGGACTCCGGCGGGATCGCCGTCCTGCTGCCGCCCGACGCCCCGGAACGCGCACCCGAGGTGCTCGCCCGGCTGGACGCCCTCGTCATCGCGGGCGGGCCGGACATCGATCCCGCCTACTACGGCGAGCCGGCCCACCCGGCCACCGAGGTGGACTCACCGGAACGCGACGTCTGGGAGGTCGCGCTGCTCCGGGCGGCGCTCGCGGCGGGGATGCCGCTGCTGGGGGTCTGCCGCGGCATGCAGGTCCTCAACGTGGTGTGCGGCGGGACGCTGGTCCAGCACCTGCCGGACGTGGTGCCGGTGGACGTGCACAACGGCTCGCCCGGGCGCTACGGCACGCACCTGGTACGGCCGGTGCCGGGCACGCTCCTCGGCGGGCTGCTGCCGGAGAGCGAACTGGAGGTGCCGACCTTCCACCACCAGGCCGTCGACCGGGTCGGGGCCGGACTGCGGGTGAGCGCCCACGCGCCGGACGGCACCGTGGAGGCCGTGGAGGGGCCGGGCTTCACCCTCGGCGTGCAGTGGCACCCCGAGCAGGGGGACGACCTGCGGCTGATGCGGGCCCTCGTCCGGGCGGCCACCCCGGCGGCGCTCGACATGTCCGGGCTGGACGTGGCCGTCCTGGACGCGGCGGCCCTGCGCTGAGCCTCACGGGCGGCAGCGCCGGGTGGGGGCGGGGATCGGGGACGGGGATCGGGCGTCGCCCCGCCGGAACGCGGGCGGCACCCGGAGGGCGCCGCCGGCCACCCGGTCGGCGCAGCCGCCCCGACGGCAACGACAACGGTCACCAGTACAACCTTTGGATCTTTGTCCATTCTGCGGTTCACTTCGAGTGCGGGCGATCGCACCCCGTCACCTCCCCACCCGTGCGCCCAGAGAGGACGGCAATGGCCGGGCATGAGCATTCCCATGACGATCATGCACATGACGACAAGCACGCGCACGGCCCGGGAGGGCACGGTCATGGCGGGCACGGCCACGGCGGTGGCCACGGTGGCCACTCGCACGGCGTCGCCGCCGACGCGGACCGCCGCTGGCTGCTCAGCGCCCTCGCCCTGATCGTCGTCTTCATGGCCGGCGAGGTCGTGGTCGGCTTCGCCGCCGAGTCCCTCGCACTGATCTCCGACGCGGCGCACATGCTCACCGACGCCGCCTCGATCGTGCTGGCCCTGGTCGCGATGCGGCTCGCCGCCCGCCCGGCCCGCGGCGGCTACACCTACGGCCTCAAGCGCGCCGAGATCCTGTCCGCGCAGGCCAACGGGGTCACCCTGCTGGTGCTCTCGGCCTGGCTGGGCTACGAGGCCGTCACCCGGCTGATCGAACCTCCGGAGGTCACCGGCTCGCTGGTGCTGGTCACCGCGCTGATCGGGATCGTGGTCAACATCGCGGCCACCTGGTGCATGTCCAAGGCCAACCGCAGCTCGCTCAACGTCGAGGGCGCCTTCCAGCACGTCCTCACCGACCTGTACGCGTTCATCGCCACCGCCGTCGCCGGTCTGGTCGTCCTGGTCACCGGTTTCGCCCGGGCCGACGCGATCGCCTCGCTGATCGTCGTCGCGCTGATGCTCAAGGCCGGCATCGCGCTGGTCCGCGACTCCGGGCGGATCTTCCTGGAGGCCGCCCCGGCCGGGATCGACCCCGACGCGGTCGCCGACCGGATGGTCGCCGAGCCGCTGGTCGAGGAGATCCACGACCTGCACATCTGGGAGATCACCTCCAACCAGCCCGCGCTGTCCGCGCACATCCTGGTCACCCCGGGCGGCGACTGCCACGCGGTCCGGCGCCAGCTGCAGCGCCGCCTGGCCGACGAGTACGGGATCACCCACAGCACCCTCCAGGTCGACCACGTCGGCGAGGACGAGGCGGGCGCGCTGCTGCAGATCGTCACCCCCGGCGACACCACGCCCGAGCACTGCGCCGACGCCCACGGCCCCGTCCACCGCGCAGGGCCCCACGACCACTGAGGCCCCGACGATCGCCAGGCCCCGCTCGCGGAAGCCCCCCTCGCTGAAGCCCCCCGTTGTCGCCCCGGTACGGCATGATCTGAGCGTGACCGCACCGCGACTGATGCTGCTCGACTCCGCCAGCCTGTACTTCCGGGCCTACTTCGGCGTACCGGACACCCTGCGCTCGCCGCAGGGTGAGCCGGTCAACGCCGTCCGCGGCCTGCTGGACTTCATCGCCCGGCTCGTCCACGACCACCGGCCCGACCAGCTGGTCGCCTGCATGGACGCCGACTGGCGCCCGCAGTGGCGCGTCGACCTCGTCCCCTCGTACAAGACCCACCGCGTCGCGGAGGGGGCCGTGGACGGCGAGGAGGAGGTGCCCGACACGCTGGCCCCGCAGGTCCCGGTGATCGAGCAGGTGCTGGACGCGCTCGGCATCGCCCGGGTCGGCTCCCCCGGCTACGAGGCGGACGACGTGATCGGCACCCTCACCGCCCGCGCCGAGGGTCCGGTCCAGATCGTCACCGGCGACCGCGACCTCTTCCAACTCGTCGACGACGCCCGCGCGATCACCGTGCTCTACCCCGTCAAGGGGATGGGCAACCTGCAGGTCACCGACGACGCGCTGCTGCTGGCGAAGTACGGCGTGCGCGGCGCCCAGTACGCCGACATGGCCGCCCTGCGCGGCGACCCGTCGGACGGCCTGCCGGGCGTCAAGGGCATCGGCGAGAAGACCGCCGCCCAGCTGATCAACGAGTACGGCGACATCGCGGCCGTCCGCGCCGCCGCCCTCGACCTCGGCTCCAAGCTCACCCCGGCCCGCCGCCGCAACATCGTCGAGGGGGCCGGCTACCTCGACGTCGCCCCGAAGGTCGTCCGCGTCGCCGACGACGCCCCGCTCCCGGACTTCGACCCGGCCCTCCCCCACGAGCCGCTCGACCCGATGACGCTGGAGCACCTCTCCACCCGGTGGGGCCTCGGCACCTCCCTGGAACGCCTCCTGGAGGCCCTGGCCCAGCGCTGACGGCGCGAGTCAGGCCGATCGGCCGGAGGTGCCGGCGAGGCTGGTCAGGACGGAGCCGGACCAGCCGCCCTCCCCGAACACGCCGACCGGCAGGGCGAGCACCCGGTGCTCGCGCAGGAGCGTCCGCGCCGGGATGTCCACCGGGAAGAAGTAGTTGCCGGGGCAGGCCCGGCTCGCCGCGGGGATCGCCCCGAGCACCTCCTCCGGCAGCCGTGCGAACAGCCGCTCGGCCCGTACGGCCAGTTCGTCGACGACCCGGCCGGGCACGTCCCCGCGCTCGGTCAGCAGCCGGTCGGCGAGCCGCAGCTGTTCGGGTGTCGGCGGCTCCGCGCGGAACGCTGCGGCCAGTTCGGCGTCCTCCGGCCCCAGCAGGACCACGCCGAAGGTGCGCGGCCACAGCCATCCCTTGGTGACCGAGTGCAGCAGGACCGCGCGGCCGGTGTCCAGCAGCCGCCGGGTGCCGAGCGCGAACGGGGCCCCCAGGTCGTAGACGCCGTCGATCAGCACCCGGCGGTGCGGTGACTCCCGCAGCCACGCGATCACCGCCTCGCACTCGGCATCGGACAGGTACCGGCCGAGCGGCTTGCTGGGGTTGGCGAGCAGCAGGTACTCGGGCCGGTCGTCCGCCGGCGACGTCGGCAGGACCGGCGCCGGCAGCGTCGGGTAGGACCCGGGCGCCAGGCCCGCGGCGCGGGCCAGCTCGAAGTAGACCGGGTAGACGTCGCCGGGCAGCCAGAGCCGCGCCCGCTCGGCGCGCAGCCACGGGAACAGCACGCCGAGCCCGTGCCGGACCCCTCGGCAGACCATGGCGCGGCGCGACCACTCCTCCGGCAGCTCGTAGCGCCGCAACCAGGCCCGGGCGAGGTCGCAGCGGTACACCGTGCGCGGTCCGGCCGGCGGTTCGGCCGGCGGGTCCGGCCGCAGGGCGGCGAGCGACCGGTACAGGTTGGTCTCGGCGGCGTCCAACAGCGTCGGCTCGACGGCGAGTTGGCGCTGCCGGAAGTCCTGGAACGCGTCGAACCTCATACCGCCGCCCCTTCCGGCAGGAGCTCGCTGGCCCGGTCCTCCAGGGAGGCGTAGCAGCGGCCGTCGGCCAGCACGTTCCAGCTGCGGGCGATCCCGTTGGTGCGCTCCCACAGCAGGCTGGGCTCCGTGTACGCGGCGATCCGCATCGGCCGGCCGTCCCAGCTGCCGCGGTACACCGGCGCACCCCAGGGCAGGCGGCTCGCGAGCTCGAAGCCGTGCCGCTCGGCGAACCCCGTCACGACGGACAGCGAGACCTGGTGCTCCCGGCTCCAGACGTTGGCGGCGCGGTCGAAGTAGAGCGACTCGGTGCTGGTGGAGACGTAGAGCTCCTTGAAGCAGACCTCCTCGACACCGAGGGCCGCCGCCCACGAGAGGTAGTCGGCGACACCGGCCGCGTCGGCCACGCCGCCGTGCTGGAGCACGCAGATGAGCCGCAGGCCCAGCCCCGGCCAGCGGTCGCGTTCCAGGCGCCAGGTGTCGACCACCGAGCCCACCGGCGTGCGCAGCGCCATCAGCCGCTCGCTGACGGCGTCGTCCTGGTGGTGCCGGGAGACCGCCAGCACGCTCAGGCCCGCGGCGCGCAGGGCCGCCAGTCGGTCGGCCCGGTCGTCGTGCCCGCCCTTCGCCAGGGAGTGCGCGTTGGTGATCAGGACGACCTTCGGGAAGGCCGCCGCACAGGCGGACACCAGCCGCAGCTGCTGGTCGAACGGCAGGAGCGTGGGCTCCCCTCCGCCGGTGATCACCGCCCGCTCGGCCCCGGCCGCACGCCCGCGCTCCAGCCAGTGGGCGACCGTGTCCCACGGGACCCGGGCCGGCGCCTGGTCGCTGGATATCGACGCGGCGGAGAAGCAGAACGAGCACCGGGCCTGGCAGGCGGAGGCGACCGGCAGCACCGAGACCGAGCGCGGTCTCAGGTCGGCGTAGCGGCGCTCCGCCGACCCGTGCAGGCCCAGGGAGGCCGCCATCGCGTCCTCGACGGTCGTCGGGCGCAGCGTGAACTCCTCGTCTTCTCCGTCCAGTTCGTGGACGGCCGACAGACGGATGCGGGCCTCCCGGAGTTCCATGCCGAGGCCGGTCGACGCGTTGGGCACCAACGCGTCGGGATCCACCGAGGTCTCCAGCACCAGCAGCCGGTCCCCCGGGATGGCCAGCCGGTCCAGCAGGCGCCGCGCCTTGCCGACGCCGATGCCCAACTCCGCCCGGGTCAGCAGGTGGAACCGGTCGGGATAGGTGCTCTCCGGGATCCCCGCCTTGCCGTACGCGAACGCGTACTTGTCGAAGCCCCGCGCGAAGTTCGACAGCACGATGACGTGGAAGCGCCGGTCAGTACGGATCATCCCGTCATCATGCACGAACCGGCCCCGGGCCGCCGCCTCTTACTTTGCATCGCCATGAACTCTTGACCGCAATCTACTTTGCAGGACAAAGTTGACGCATCGCCAGATCGACCGTTCAAGGGGGATCCATGGGAACACCGCACCGGAACGACCCGGCCGAGCTGCTGGCCACCGCGGAAGGGCTCCGGGCAGGTGCCCGGAACCGGCTGCGCGGGGCGGGCGTCCCATTGCTCGGCTTGGGACTGCTCGCACTGGCGGCCGTACCGGTCGCCGGGCAGGCCTTCAACTTCGGCGCCAACGGGCGGGACGTCACCTCGTACCCCGCCTTCGCCTACGCCCAGCTGACCGGCCTGTGCGTGCCGCACGCACCCGGCGCCGCCTGCGAGGCCGACGAGTTCGACGGGGCGGTGACCCGCTTCCTCGCCTGGGGGATCTGGTACGCGCTGCTCCCACTGGCCTGGTTCGCCCTGGCCCGCTGGTACCGGCGGCGCGGCGAGGCCCGCGGGATCGTGCCGCGCCGCGCCGTCTGGCTCGGCGCCACGGCCGCCGTCGGCGTCCTCGTCGCCGCCGTGCTCGTCGCACTCGTCCTCGACCCCAGCCCGTACCACCCCCTGGACGCCGGCCGGTTGGTGAACTCCTACGCCTCGCCCTGGTACGTCCTGGGCCTCGGTCTGATCGTCCTCGGACTCACCGAGCGCAGCCCGCTGGTGGCCGGCACCGGCCTCACCCACACCCTGCTGCTCACCGCCTACCTCGCGGCGCCCTGGGACAGCGGCCTGCTGCCGTGGTCCGCCCGGTCCGGCGGCTGGACCGACGGCCCCGCCCCGAAGGCGCTGCTGCTGGCGGCGATCCCGCTGGCCGCGGGCCTGGCCCAGTGGACCGCCGCGCGCCGCGCCCCCGCGCCGTCCCGTACGGTCACCCCATGAGCGTTGCCGACGAAGCCGAAGAACGACACCCGACCCTGGCCCTGGACGACACCGTCCACCAGCGGGTCCGGCTCGGCATCCTGACCATCGCCCGCGAGGCGGACCGGGTCGAATTCGGCTTCCTCAAGGAACAGCTGGGCGCCACCGACGGCAACCTCTCCCGCCACCTCAAGGTCCTGGAGGACTCCGGCCTGATCGCCGTCACCAAGGGCTACGCCGGCCGCCGCCCCCGCACCTGGATCGCCCTCACCCCGCACGGCGCCGACGCCCTCGACCACGAACTCCGAGCCCTCCGCGCACTCGTCCGCCGCCTCGACGCCGCCTCCGCCGGAGGTCGGCAGGAGTAGGAAGCGGGAAGCCGTCCGGACCAAGGCCCGGACGGCTTCCCGCGATCGTCGTCAGGATCCTCAGCCCACCGAGGAGTAGGCGATGATGCCGCGGCGGAGGCCGTCGACGGCCTTGCGGGCGGTCTTGCGGAGTTCGACGTCGTCGCCGGCGGCGTCCTGGATCTGGCCGAGGACGTCGATCAGCTGCTTGGTCCAGCGGACGAAGTCGCCGGCCGGCATGTCGGCGTCGCGCAGGACCTGGTCGAGGTTGTGGCCGAGGGCCCAGCGGTAGGCGACCCAGGCGAAGCCGAGGTCGGGTTCGCGCTGGCCGACGCCCTCGGCGGTGTTGATCCGGTGCTGCTCCTCCAGGGCGTCCAGGTGGCCCCAGATCCGGACCATCTGGCCGAGCGCCTCCTTGGCCGCGCCCTCCGGCACCCGGGGGGCGCCGGCGTCGTCGGACTGGCGGGCCTCGTACACCAGCGCCGAGGCGCAGGCGGCGAGTTCGGCCGCGGCGAGGCCGCTCCAGACGCCTTCGCGGATGCACTCGGAGGCGAGCAGGTCGAGTTCGCCGTAGAGCCGGCCGAGCCGCTTGCCGTCGTCGGTGACGGTGTCGCCGCGCAGGTAGCCGAGGTCGGTGAGCAGGGCGCAGACCCGGTCGAAGGTGCGGGCGATGGTGTGGGTGCGCGAGCGCATCCGGCGTTCGAGCAGCTCGGTGTCGCGGTGCAGCCGGTGGTAGCGCTCGGCCCAGCGGGCGTGGTCCTCGCGGTCGGAGCAGCCGTGGCAGGGGTGCTGGCGCAGTTCGGTCCGCAGCCGGGTGATCTCCGGGTCGTCGGCGGCGGCCGCGCGGCCGCGGCGGAACCGCTCGGGCTCCAGGTGACCGGCCTTGGTGCGCAGCGCGGAGGCGAGGTCCCGACGGGACTGCGGGCTGCGCGGGTTGAAGGACTTGGGGATGCGCACCCGCTCGATCGCGGCGACCGGGTGCGGGAAGTCGATCATGGCGAGCCGCTTGACCTGGCGCTCGGCGGTGAGCACCACCGGGCGCGGGCCGTCCTGGAAGTCGGGGTGGCGCGGGCCGCCCCGGCCGGAGCGGTTGACCGGCGGCAGGCCCGGGTCGAGGACCAGGGCGAGGCCGGCGAACTTGCCGGTGGGGACGTGGATGACGTCGCCCGGCTTGAGCTGCTCGATGGACTCGACGGCGGCCGCGCGGCGCTGGCTGGTGCCCTCGCGGGCCAGCTCGTTCTCGCGGTCCTTGAGCCGGCGGCGCAGCTCCATGTACGCGTCGAAGTCGCCGAGGTGGCAGGTCATCGACTCGCGGTAGCCCTCCAGGCCCTCCTCGTTGCGCTGCACCTGGCGGGCCAGGCCGACCACCGAGCGGTCCGCCTGGAACTGGGCGAAGGACGTCTCCAGCAGCTCGCGCGAGCGGTGCCGGCCGAACTGGGAGACCAGGTTGACGGCCATGTTGTAGGAGGGCCGGAACGAGGACTTCAGCGGGTAGGTGCGGGTGCCGGCCAGGCCGGCCAGTGCCTCCGGGTCGAGGCCGCGCTGCCAGAGCACCACGGCGTGGCCCTCGACGTCGATGCCGCGCCGGCCGGCCCGGCCGGTGAGCTGGGTGTACTCGCCGGGGGTGATGTCGGCGTGGGTCTCGCCGTTCCACTTGACCAGCTTCTCCATGACCACCGAGCGGGCGGGCATGTTGATGCCGAGCGCCAGGGTCTCGGTCGCGAAGACGGCCTTGACCAGGCCCTTCACGAAGAGCTCCTCGACGACCTCCTTGAACCGGGGCAGCATGCCGGCGTGGTGGGCGGCGATGCCGCGCTCCAGCCCGTCCAGCCACTCGAAGTAGCCGAGGACGTGCAGGTCCTCGTCGGGGATGTCGGCGCAGCGCTCCTCGACGATGGCGCGGACCTGGGCGCGGTCGGCGTCCTTGTTGAGCCGCAGACCGGAGCTGAGGCACTGCTGGACGGCGGCCTCGCAGCCGGCCCGGCTGAAGATGAAGGTGATCGCGGGCAGCAGGCCCTCGGCGTCGAGCCGGTCGATGACGTCCACCCGGCCCGGCGTCCAGACCCGGCCGGGACGGCCGTTGGGCATGGAGCGGCCCCGGCCGCGGCCGAAGCGGTCGCGCGGGTTGCGGTCCAGCTCGGAGCGGGCGAGCCGGACCAGCTCGGGGTTGACGGCCTTGCCGGGGTTCTTCAGGTTGTTCTTCGGGCGGCCGTCCCGGTCGGGGTTGGCGAACAGGTCGTACATCCGGTTGCCGGCCATCACGTGCTGCCACAGCGGCACCGGGCGGGTCTCGGAGACGATCACCTTGGTGCCGCCGCGCACGGTGTCCAGCCAGTCGCCGAACTCCTCGGCGTTGGAGACGGTCGCGGAGAGCGAGACGAGGGTGACCGACTCGGGGAGGTGGATGATGACCTCCTCCCAGACGGCGCCGCGGAAGCGGTCGGCGAGGTAGTGCACCTCGTCCATCACGACGTAGCCGAGGCCGTCGAGGGTGCTGGAGCCCGCGTAGAGCATGTTGCGCAGCACCTCGGTGGTCATGACCACCACGGGGGCGTCGCCGTTGACGGTGTTGTCGCCGGTGAGCAGGCCGACCTTGGCGGCGCCGTAGCGCTTGACCAGGTCCCCGTACTTCTGGTTGGAGAGCGCCTTGATCGGCGTGGTGTAGAAGCACTTGCGCCCGGCGGCCAGGGCCAGGTGCACGGCGAACTCGCCGACGATGGTCTTCCCGGAGCCGGTGGGGGCGGCGACCAGGACGCCCGATCCTGCCTCCAGCGTCTCGCAGGCCTCCAGCTGGAAGTCGTCCAGCGGGAAGTCGTAGAGCTGCTGGAAGCCGTACAGGGCGGTGGCCTGCTCCTTGGCCCGGCGACGGCTGGCCGCGTACGCCTCGGCGGGGCTGAGCTCCCGGTCGTCCTGGGGCTCTGGATCGGGGGTGTTCATCGCCGTCCGGGTGTGGTTGGTGTGATCTCGCATCTCAGCGAGAGGTTACCCGGGAGGACTGACATCGATAGCACCGTTTTTCCGTACGAGGAGATCACTCCTCTCTCAGATCCATAGTTGCAAATGTCTTCAAGTGATCACGATTGCACCAGCTTCGGCCGTCTCCGGTCATCCCCGGTGGTTCGCCGCCGGGCCTCCCTACCGTCGTCGTCACAGCCACCAACGCACGGGAGGACAGCCACGATGGCGAACCTGGAGACGTCCCTCAAAGAGGCCATGTCGATCGACGGCGCCATCGGCGTCGCCCTGGTCGACTACGGCAGCGGCATGGCGCTCGGCAGCCTCGGCGACGGCAACGAGCTGGACCTCAACGTCGCCGCGGCCGGGAACACCGACGTGGTCCGCGCCAAGATGCGGGCGATGGAGCTCCTCAACCTGCACGACAACGAGATCGAGGACATCCTGATCAGCCTGACCAACCAGTACCACATGGTCCGGCCGATCACGACGCCGAGCGGCCGCGGCCTGTTCCTCTTCCTGGCGCTCAACCGCAACCGCTCCAACCTCGCGATGGCCCGCCACCAGCTCAAGCGGATCGAACTCTCGCTGGAGATCTGAGACCCGGACCGACACCAGGAAGGGGGGCCTCGTGACCATCGGGGTACCTCCCGGCCGGCGGCCGGGGGCGCTCTACCAGGTGAAGGCCGAGTTCTTCCGGATGCTCGGCCATCCCGTACGGATCCGGGTGCTGGAGCTGCTCCAGGCCGGGCCGACGCCCGTCCGCGCGCTGCTCGCCGAGCTGGAGGTCGAGCCCTCCAGCCTCTCCCAGCAGCTCGCGGTGCTGCGCCGGGCCGGCATCGTCACCGCCACCCGGGAGGGCAGCACGGTGGTCTACGCGCTGGCCGGCGGGGACGTCGCGGACCTGCTGCGGTCGGCCCGGCGGATCCTCACCGGCCTGCTCGCCGACCGGAACCTGCTGCTCGCCGAGCTGCGGACGGACCCGGACCAGGCCCTGCGCGGGACCGGCTCGTAGCCGGAGCCGGGCGGGGCGCAGCCGGCACCGGGCGGCTCGTAGTCGGCACCGGGCAGGGTGCCCGGAACCGGAGCGGGCCCGGCCAGCCGGAACCGGGCGGGCGTGCCTACGCCTCCGGCACGTCCGCCAGCACCTGCGCCAGCCCGTCCGCCAGCCGCTCGTACTCCTCCGCCCGGTTGTACAGCTGCGCGCTGATCCGCAGCACCCCGCCGCCGGCCCAGGGGCGGACGGCTATCCGGGTGCGCAGCCGCTGCCACACCCCGGCCATCAGCGCCCGGGCCCGCGGCTCGCTCTCGGCGTGGCCGGCCGGCAGCCGTACGGCGCGCATCCACACCCCGGGGGTCGCGGGCAGCGGTGCCAGCCCCGCCCGCTCGGCCAGCGCACGCTGCCCGTACGCGACGAGCGCGGTGTTGTGCGCGGCCACCGCCGCCGGGCCGAGGGTGCGCAGCAGGTCGAAGCCGGCCGGGGCGGCCAGCCAGGGCGTGTAGTCGCAGGTGCCGCGCCACTCGACGTTGCCGGGGTAGCCCTTGTCGTGCTCCCAGGAGAGCGCCAGCGGGCGGACCCGGGCGGTCCACTCGGGGCGGACGGCGAGGACGCCGGTGGCACGCGGGGCGAAGGCCCACTTGTGCAGGTTGCCGAACCAGAAGTCGGCGTCGGGCTCGGCCGGGGCGGGCAGCATGCCGGGCGCGTGGGCGCCGTCGACGACGGTCGTCACGCCGCGGGCGCGCAGGTCGGCGAGCAGGGCGGGGCCGGCCACCAGGCGGGCGGTGGGCGAGGTGAGCTGGTCCAGGACGGCGACGGTGGTGCGCCCGTCCACGGCGGCGAGCACGGCCTCCCGGACGGCCTGCTCGTCCGGGGCGTCCAGCGGCAGCGGGACGACGGCGACCTCGGCGCCGGTCTCGGCGGCCTTGCGGGCGACGGCCGCGGTGACCGCGCCGTAGCCGTGGTCGGTGACCAGGATCCGGTCGCCGGGGGCGAGTGGGAGGCTGTCCAGGGCGATCGCGACCGCCTCGGTGACGTTGGCGACCAGGGCGAGCCGGTCCGGGTCGGCGCCCAGCTCGGCGGCGAGCACGGTCCGGGCGGCGGCGATCCGGGCCGGGAGGTCGGCGAAGAAGCCGTCCGGGTCGAGTTCGTGCTCGGCCCGCAGCCGTTCCTGCGCACGCTGCACCGGGAGGGGCACGGCGCCGTACGAGCCGTGGTTCAGGTGGGCGGCGTCCGCCGACACGCCGAACAGGCCCTCGGCGGCGGGCAGCGGGGCCGGGGGCTCGGCGGTCCGCAGTTCCTCGATCACTGACGTCCTCCGCGATGCGTGACATGCACGAGTGGCATGGTGTGTGACATTTCACATGGCAGACTACTGGTCGGGGCGCGCACCGCGCGACCACCATCGGGCCGTGACCATCACCGACGCCTTCCTTGCCCTCAGCGCCCGTACCGGCCGGTTCACCTTCGGTGCGCCGCGCGCGTACACCTTCGCCGAGGACGGTACCCGGCTGCTGCTGCTCCGCTCGACCGGTCCCGAGGATCCGTTCGACCGCCTCCACCTGCTCGACGCCGCCACCGGCGAGGAGCGCCTGGTCGCCGACCCCACCGCGCTGCTGCCCGGCCGCACCGGCCACCGCGACGACCTGCCCGCCGTCGAGCGCCGCCTGCGCGAGCGCACCCGGCTGGTCGCCGCCGGGATCGGCGGCTACGCCGCCACCGCCGACCTCTCGGTCGCCGTCTTCACCCTCGACGGCCGGCTGTTCCGCACCGACACCGCCACCGGCACCAGCGACGAACTCCCGGTCGCCGGGCCCGCGTTCGACCCCCGGCCGGACGGCACCGGCCAGCGCGTCGCCTACGTCGCCGACGACGCCCTGTACGTCACCCCCGGCCTCGACCCGCTCTCCCCCGCCGACGGCGCCCGCTGGAGCGTCGCCGAGTTCGCCGCCGCCGAGGAGCTCGGCCGCGCCCGGGGCCACTGGTGGCGCCCGGACGGCGGCGCGCTGCTGGCCGCCCGGGTGGAGGAATCCGCCCTTCCCCGACGGTACTTCGCCGACCCGGCCCACCCCGCCGAGGCGCCCGAGGACTTCGCCTACCCGCAGGCCGGCGGCCCCAACGCGGACGTCCAGCTGTGGGTCCTCGGCCTCGACGGCGGGCGGGTCCGACTGCGCTGGGACGCCGAGGAGTTCCCGTACCTCTGCGCCGCCTCCTGGGCCTCCGACCACGAGGTGCTGCTCACCGTCGCCGACCGGCTGCAGCAGCAGGTCCTGCTCCTGACCGCCGACCCGGCCACCGGCGAGACCCGCGAACTCTCCCGCACCATCGACGAGTTCTGGGTGGACGACCTGCCCGGCACCCCCGACCGGCTGCCCGACGGCCGGCTGCTCACCGTCCACGACACCCCGCGGGCCCGCGGCCTCGCCCTGGACGGCAAGCCGCTGGACACCACCGGGCTGCAGATCCGCCGGGTGGTCGGACGGCTGCGCGGCCGGCTGCTCTGCGAGACCGGCCGGGGCGACCCGGCCGACCAGTCCGTCCACCTGGTCGACCCGGACGGCGGCGCGCCCGAGCCGCTCGCCACCGGCCCCGGCGTGCACTCCGCGCTCGCCGCCGCCGACACCCTGCTGCTCACCTCGGCCGGCGCCGACGGGATCCACCGCCGGCTGCTGCGCGACGGCCGCGAACTGCCGCTCACCGATCTCAGCGCCGCCCTGCCGTACCGCGTCCGCCCGCGCTTCGCCCGGGTCACCGACCGCGAGCTGCCGACCTCCGTGGTCTACCCGCGCGAGCACGTCCCCGGCCGCCGGCTGCCCGTGCTGCTGGACGTCTACGGCGGGCCCGGCTACCAGGCCGTGGCGGCCGAACCGCGCCGCTGGCAGCTCCGCCAGTGGTGGGCCGACCAGGGCTTCGCGGTGGTCACCACCGACAACCGCGGCACCCCGTTCGTCTCCCCGGACTTCACCCGGGCGATCTTCCGCCGCTTCTCGCAGGCCGCCCTGGACGACCAGGTCGACGCCCTGCACGCGCTGGCCGCCGACCACCCGGACCTCGACCTCGGCCGGGTCGGCGTGCGCGGCTGGTCGTACGGCGGCTACTTCGCCGCGCTCGCCGTGCTGCGCCGCCCGGACGTCTTCCACGCCGCCTGCGCGGGCGCCCCGCCGACCGACTTCCGGCAGTACGACACCGCGTACACCGAGCGCTACCTCGGCCTGCCGCAGGACAACCCCGAGGGCTACGCCGCCGACTGCCTGCTCGCCGACGCGCCCGGGCTGACCAGGCCGCTGCTGCTGATCCACGGGCTGGCCGACGACAACGTCCACCCCTCGCACACCCTGCTGCTGTCCCGGGCGCTCACCGCGGCCGGCCGCCCGCACGCGGTGCTGCCGCTGCCGGGCGTCACCCACATGACCCCGGACGGGATGAACGAGCGGCTGACCGTGGCCGAACTCTCGTTCCTCCGCGACGCCTTGGGCTGATTCGCGGCCGCCGTTCCATTGCGCCGCCCGGGCCCGGCTGCGACACTCCGCGTGATCGCCGCCCGGCGCGGGCGGAGCAGTGGAACGGGGAGAGCGACGAGATGAAGATCGACAGACCCGGCCCGGTCGGGCAGCGCCAGTGGACCCCGCTGACCGTCGGCAACGCCGGCCTCGCCTTCGGCCTGGAGCTCGCCATGCTGGCGGCACTCGGCTACTGGGGTTTCAGGACCGGCTCCAGCCTGGCCACCCGGCTGCTGCTGGGGCTGGGCGCACCGGCCGTGGCGGCCACCGTCTGGGGCCTGTTCCTGGCCGCGGGCGGGCCCAAGTACCGGCTGCCGCTGGCCGCCGAGATCGTGCTCAAGCTGCTGACGCTCGGTACGGCCGCACTCGCGCTGTACGCCAGCGAGCGGACCACCCTCGCGGTGGTGTACGGCGTGCTGGTGGTGGTCAGCGTGGCACTGGAGTACACCACCCGCTGACGGCGACGGCTGAGCCGCCCACGGAGAAGGGGCGCCGCACCTCCGGGTGCGACGCCCCTTTCGCTTGCCCGGGCCCCTTCCACGTGACCCGTGACATGTGAAATATTACCTGCGCTTCACCGCCCGCACCCCCGAGGCACCCCGAAGCACCCTCATCCCCCGGAAAGGACCGGTCAGTTGCGCAGACTGTCCGCGGCCCTCGCCGCCGCGCTCACCACGAGCGCGATAGCGGCCACCCTGCTCGGCACACCCGCCCAGGCCGCGCCCCCCGCACCCCTCACCGTCACCGCCGCCGCGGCCTCCGACGCCGCCCCGCAGGGCGCCGAGGCCCCGCCCGCACCGCTCGTCCCGCAGGAGCGCGAGCGGCAGGCACTCCGCGGCAAGGCCCTGGAGCAGCTCAACAAGGGCACCGTCGCCAAGACCGCCGACAAGCGCGCCCCGGCGAAGGTGAGGATCGGCGACGACTACGTCCAACTGGCCCACCAGCGCACGGACAAGGTCTTCGTGATCCTCGCCCAGTTCGGCGACGAGGTCGACGACTCGACCCAGTGGAACGGTCAGCCGCGCTACGGCGGCACCCCCGGCCCCCGCCACAACCAGATCCCCCAGCCGGGCAAGGACGACAACCACACGCTGTGGTCCCGGGACTTCGACCGCGCGTACTACCAGAAGATGTTCTTCGACGACACGCCCGGCGCGGTGTCGATGCGCACCTACTACCGCACCCAGTCCTCCGGCCGGTACGACGTCGAGGGCACCGTCAGCGACTGGGTCACCGTCCCGTACAACGAGGCCCGCTACGGCAGCAACAAGGGCCCGCAGGGCTCCGGCGCCTGGACCCAGGCCCAGGAGTTCGTCCGGGACGCCGTCAAGGCCTGGTACGACGGCGAGATCGCCAAGGGCCGCTCCGCCGCCGACATCAAGGCCCAGCTCGCCCAGTACGACGTCTACGACCGCTACGACCACGACAAGGACGGCGACTTCGACCAGCCCGACGGCTACCTGGACAACGTCATCGTGGTCCACGCCGGGGTGGACGAGACCTGGGGCGGCGGCGCCCAGGGCGCCGACGCGCTGTGGGCGCACCGCAGTTGGGCCTTCCCGGACGCCACCGGGCAGACCGGCCCGGCCGGGGACAAGATCGGCGGCGCACCGGTCGGCGACACCGGCCTCTACGTCTACGACTACGTCCAGGCCGGCGAGAACAGCGGCGTCGGCCTGTTCGCCCACGAGTACGGCCACAACCTCGGCCTGCCGGACCTCTACCCGACCAGCGGCGGCGACAACAGCGTCAACTTCTGGTCGCTGATGTCCTCCGGCTCGTACCTGGGCAAGGGCCCGAACACCACCGGCGGCTACCCGGGCGACCTCGACGCCTGGAGCAAGCTGCAGTTCGGCTGGCTCAACTACGACGAGGCGCAGGCCGCCACCCGCTCCAGCCACGCCCTCGGGGTGAGCAGCTACAACACCGACCAGGCACAGGCCGTGCTGGTGCACCTGCCGGACGGCACCACCAGCACCGACCTCGCCGACCCGTACGAGGGCGGCAAGCAGTGGTGGAGCGACACAGGTGACAACCTCGACAACTCCCTGGCCCGGGAGGTCGATCTGCGCACCGCGGCCGGCCCGGCCGCCCTGGACGCGGCGGCCTGGTACGACGTCGAGCAGGACTACGACTTCCTGACCGTCGAGGCCTCCACCGACCAGGGCAAGCACTGGACCGCCCTGGGCGGCACCGTGGACGGCGCGCCGATCGGCAACACCAGCGCCAACACCCCCGGGCTCAGCGGCACTTCCGGCGGCTACCGGAAGCTGCACATCCCGCTGGACGGCTACCTCGGGCAGCAGCTCCGGCTGCGCTTCCACGTCACCTCGGACGGCAACACCCACGGCAGGGGCGTGCTGTTGGACGCCGTGCGGGCCACCGCCGGGGGCACCGACCTGTTCAGCGACGGGGCCGAGAACGGCGCGAACGGCTGGACGGCCAACGGCTTCACGGTCATCACCGGCCGCACCGCCGTCAAGCAGCACCCGCGCGCCTACATCGCCGAGAACCGCCGCTACACCGGCTACGGGGCGTTCCTGAAGACCGGCCCGTACAACTTCGGCTACACCGGCGTCCCGGGCAAGGCCAACGTGGTCGACACCTACCCGTACCAGGAGGGCGTCCTGCTCTGGCTCTGGGACACCTCGTACGGCGACAACAACACCAAGGACCACCCCGGCGGCGGGCTGATCCTGCCGATCGACGCCCACCCGGCGCCGATCCGCTTCGCCGACGGCACACCGGTCAACGCGCGGGCGCAGACCTTCGACGCCACCTTCTCGCTCAAGCCGACCACGCCGTTCACCCTGCACAAGGGCGGGGTCGCGGTGCGGATCCCGAGCGAGCCGGCCGTCCCGGTGTTCAACGACCACACCGGGGTGTACGCCGACCCGGCCACCCCGCAGCTGACGGTGAAGGTGCCGGACACCAACACCAGGATCGAGGTCGTCCGGGAGTCCCAGGGCGGGCGGATCACCACCGTCCGGGTCGGCCCGGCCTCCTGAGGCGGTCATGAGTCGGCCCCGGATCCCCCCGACGACAGGGATCCGGGGCCCGCTCGTGTGACCGGCCGTGCTCACCGCCCGAGGCGGCGGGCGGTGAGCGCGGCCGTGGCCACGCCGAGCACGGTGATCCCGGCGATCCCGAAGGTCATGTACCGGGCCGAGTCGACCGGGCTGTCCGTCCCCAGGTTGACCAGGGTGCCGGCCAGCGCCGAGGTCACCGAGAAGGCGATCAGCTGGGTGGTGTTGATCGCCGCGGCGGCCTTGCCGCCCTCGGCCGGGTCGCTGCTGCTGCGCATCGCGGCCACGCTCAGGTGCGGGAAGGCCAGCCCGATCCCGGTGCCGGCCACGAACAGCGCCAGCGCCCACAGCGCCACCCGCGCCCCGGAGGCGTCCCCGGTCTGCAGCAGTCCGTAGACCAGCAGGCCGCCGACCAGCACCAGCGGGGCGGTGCGGACCGCCCGGGCCCGGCCCCGCGCCGACTCGATGCCGACGCTGAACAGCTGGGCCGTGGTCCAGCCCGCCGACACCGCGGCGCCGAGGAAGCCGGCCACCAGCGGGCCCAGACCGCCCAGCTCCTGGCCGAACAGCGGGATGAAGTTCTCCGCCACCACACCCGCGCAGAGCACCGCGACGGTCAGGTAGAGCCACTTCAGCGGATGGCCGGCCCGGTAGGTCTGCTGCGGCAGGACCGTCGCCGAGGCCCGCCGCTCGACCGCCACGAAGCCGACCAGCAGCGCCACCCCGGCGAGGATGCAGACCGCCGTCGCCCAGCCGCCCGGCACCGTCGAGCTGATGCTGAAGGCGGCCGCCGCGAGGGTGAGCAGCAGCAGCGAGGGCAGTGGCACCGGGCCGCTCCCCCGCCCCTCCCCGGACCGCCCGGGCAGCACCCGGCGGGCCAGCGCGGCCAGCACCAGCGCGGCGACCAGCAGCAGGACGTACGCCCCGCGCCAGGCGCCGAGCTGCGCGAACAGCCCGCCCAGCGACGGCCCGACCAGGGTGCCGACGCCCCACATCGCGGAGACCAGCCCGGCCGCCCGGGTCCACAGCCGTTCCGGCAGCGCGCTGCGGATGACCGCGTAGCCCAGCCCGGCGACCAGGCCGCCGCCGAGGCCCTGCACCACCCGGCCGAGGACCAGCGCCGGCATCGACGGGCTGAGCGCGTTGAGCACCGCGCCCGCGCCGAACACCAGGAAGCCCAGCACGTAGGCACGGGCGGCGCCCAGCCGGTCCAGCAGCCGGCTGACCAGCATCGAGGCGATGACGGCGGCCATCAGGAAGCCGGTGGCCACCCACGCGTAGTACCGGGCACCGCCGATGTCGGCCACGATCGAGGGCATCAGCGCCGCGGTGAAGTAGAGGTTCATCGCGTACAGCGCGACGCCGCCCGCCAGGATCGAGGCGGCCGCCGCGTGACGGCGGGAGAAGAGTTCGCGCCACCCGCCGGAGGCCTCGACGGGCGCCGGCTCCGCTGGGTGATCGCCCAGCTCGGCAAGGGTGGTATCGGTCGTCACGGCTGCTGGTTCAGTCACGTCCGGTACGCTAAGACTTCAACAGAACTTGAAGTCAAGGAGCCGTCATGACGACCGCGCCCGTCGATCTGCTGAGCGTCGGCGAGGTGGCCCGGCGGGCCGGGATCGCCACCTCCGCGGTGCGCTTCTACGAGGACCAGGGGCTGATCAGCTCCGAGCGGTCGACCGGCAACCAGCGCCGCTACCGGCGGCACGTGCTGCGCCGGATCTCGCTCATCCTGGTCGCCAAACGGCTCGGCATCCCGCTCAGCGAGGTCGCCGAGGTGTTCACCGGCCTCCCCGAGGACCGGATGCCCGGCAAGCACGACTGGGAGCGCATCTCCCGCCGCTGGGCCGAGCAGCTGCGTGCCCGCCGCCAGGAACTGGAGCGGCTGGAGGGTGAGTTGACCGGCTGCATCGGCTGCGGCTGCGTCTCGCTGCGCCGCTGCCGGGTGCTCAACCCCGGCGACGAACTCGCCGCCGAGGGGCCCGGCCCGCGGCTGCTGCTGCCGGAGGACTGACCACCCGGCGCAACGGATGGAACCCGGTCGGACGCGGCCCTCGTAAGGTTCCCCGCCGCGCCCGACCGGGCGTCTCGGTCCCGGGCTCCCCCTGTGGGAGGCCCGGGCTCACACCTCCCGGCTCACACCTCCGGGAAGTGGCAGGCCGCCTCCCGGCCGCCCGGCCCGGCGATCCGCAGCAGCGGCCGCTCGGTGCGGCACAGCTCCTGCGCCTTGGGGCAGCGGGGGTGGAAGCTGCACCCGGGCGGCGGGTCGGCCGGGCTCGGCGGGTCGCCGAGCAGCACGATCCGCTCCCGGCTCCGCTCCGCCTCCGGATCCGGCAGCGGTACGGCGGACAGCAGCGCCCGGGTGTACGGGTGCGCGGGGCTCCCGTACACCTCGGCCTTGTCGCCGATCTCCACGATCCGGCCCAGGTACATCACCGCGACCCGGTCGCAGACCCGCTTGACCACCGAGAGGTCGTGCGCGATGAACACGTACGCCAGCCCGAGTTCCCGCTGCAGCCGCTCCATCAGGTTGACCACCTGGGCCTGGATGGAGACGTCCAGCGCGGAGACCGGCTCGTCGGCGATCACCAGCCGCGGCGAGGTGGCCAGCGAGCGGGCGATGCCGATGCGCTGCGCCTGGCCGCCGGAGAACTCGTGCGGGTAGCGGTCCAGGTGCTCGGGGATCAGCCCGACCAGCTCCATCAGCTCGGCGGCCCGCTTGCGCGCGGCCGTCGCGCTCTCCCCCTGGACCAGCAGCGGCTCGGAGATGATCCGGGACACCGTCTGCCGGGGGTTGAGCGAGGAGTACGGGTCCTGGAAGACCATCTGCAGGTCCCGCCGGTGCGGGCGCAGTCGGGCCTGGGAGAGCCCGCCGATCTCGGTGCCGTCGAAGGTGACGGTGCCCGAGGTCGGGTCGAGCAGCCGGACGATCATCCGGCCGGTGGTGGACTTGCCGCAGCCGGACTCGCCGACCAGGCCCAGCGTCTCCCCCGCGCCGACGTCGAAGCTGACCCCGTCCACCGCCCGGATCGGCGCACCGGGCCGCCCGGTGCGGCTCCGCCGGCCGGGGAAGGTCTTCACCAGGTCCCTCACCAACAACAACGGTCCGGTCATCACAGCACCCCTTCCGGCACCAGCGGCAGGTGGCAGGCGGCCTGGTGGCCGGGGGCGAGCGGGCCGAGCGCGGGGCGCTCGGCCAGGCAGCGGGCGTGCTCCTCGGCGGACGCGGCGGTGGTGCGGGCGCAGCGCGGGGCGAAGGAGCAGCCGGGGGCGGGGGCGATCAGCGACGGGGGGCTGCCGGGGATGGCCCGCAGCGGGGCGTCGTCGGTGTCGTCCAGGCGGGGCAGCGAGTCCAGCAGGCCGCGGGTGTACGGATGCGCGGGTCGCGCGAACAGCCGTTCCACCGGGGCCTGTTCGGCCGCGCGGCCGCCGTACATGACGAGCACCTCGTGGGCGACCCGGGCGACCACGCCGAGGTCGTGGGTGATCATCACGACGCCGAGGCCGCGCTCCTGCTGGATCCGGGCGATCAGGTCGAGGATCTGCGCCTGGACGGTGACGTCGAGGGCCGTGGTGGGCTCGTCGGCGATCAGCAGGTCGGGCTCGCAGGCGAGCGCCATGGCGATCATGACGCGCTGGCGCATGCCGCCGGAGAACTGGTGCGGGTACTCGTCGACCCGGCGGGCCGGCTCCGGGATGCCGACCTCGGCCAGCATCTCCACCGCGCGGGCCCGGCCCGCCTTGCGGTTGGCCCGGAAGTGCACCCGGTAGTGCTCGGCGATCTGCTCGCCGACGGTGTAGAAGGGGTGCAGGCTGGACAGCGGGTCCTGGAAGATCATCGCGATCCGGCGGCCCCGGACGGCGCCCAGCTCCCTCTCCCCGAGCCCGTTCAACTCCTGTCCGTGCAGCCGGATCGAGCCGGTCACGGCGGCGCCGCGGTGCAGGCCCATGACGGCGAGCGAGGTGACGGACTTGCCGCTGCCGGACTCGCCGACCAGCCCGAGGGTGCGTCCGGCCTCGACGGCGAAGGAGATGCCGTCCACGGCCCGGACGGTGCCGCGCGGGGTGTCGAAGGCGACCTCGAGGTCCTCGACCTCCAGCAGGGAACCGGCCATCAGTACCTCACTCTCGGGTCGACGTACGCGTAGAGCAGGTCGACCAGCAGGTTCGCGGCGACGATGAAGGCGGCCGCGAGCAGGGTGACGCCGAGGATGACGGGCTGGTCGGAGCGGACCAGGCCGTCGTAGAAGAGCCGTCCCACCCCGGGCAGGCCGAAGATCGACTCGGTGATGACGGCGCCGGCCAGCAGTCCGCCGAGGTCCATCCCGAAGATGGTCAGGATCGGCGTCATCCCGGAGCGCAGCCCGTGCTTGACGGTGACCGTCCGCGGCGGCAGGCCCTTGGCCCGGGCGGTGCGGATGTACGGCTCGGCCATCGCCTCGATCATCGAGTTGCGGCTCTGCCGGGCGTACATGGCCGCGTACAGCAGGGCCAGGGCGATCCAGGGCAGCAGCAGGTTGGAGGCCCACGTGAAGGGGTTCTCGGTGAACGCGTGGTACGCCGGGTAGGGCAGCAGCCCGGCCGTCCTGACGACGCCCCAGATCAGCATGATCGAGGTGAAGTAGACCGGCAGCGAGGCGGCACCCACCGAGAGCACCATCAGCGTCCGGTCGGTCGGACCGCCCTTGCGCAGCGCCGAGGTGACGCCCGCGCCGAGGCCGAGGAGCAGCCAGAGCACGGAGGCGCCGAGCGCCAGCGAGACGGAGACCGGCAGCCGGTCGGTGAGCAGGTTCCAGACCGGCAGCGAGTACTCGTAGGAGTACCCGAGGCAGGGGAAGCCGCAGTGGGTGGCGCTCGGTCCGCTGCCGTAGTCGCGCCCGGCGAAGATGCCGGTGAGGTACGTGACGAACTGTTCCCAGACCGGTTTGTCCAGCCCCATCGCCGCCTTGACCTCGGCCACCCGCTCGGCGCTGCAGGTCTTGCCGCAGGCGGCCACGGCGGGGTCGGAGGGCAGCAGGTAGAAGATGGTGAAGGTGATCGCGCAGACGGCCAGCAGGATGCCGGCGGCGGCGAGCAGCCGGCGGCCGAGGTAGAGGATCACGACCGGCCTCCCCGGGGGTCGAGGATGTCGCGCAGCGCGTCGCCGAGCAGGGTGAAGGCGAGCACGGCGAGGAACAGGAAGGCCGTGGGGATCAGGAAGTACGTCGGGTCGGTCTCGTAGAAGCTGATGCTCTCGGCGATCATCTGGCCCCAGGACGGGGTCGGCGGACGGACCCCGACGCCGAGGTAGCTGAGCGCGGCCTCGGTCGCGATCATGCCGGGGACCAGCAGGGTGGTGTAGGCGATGATCGGGCCGGAGACGTTCGGCAGGATCTCCCTGGTGAGGATCCGCCAGGAGCGGGCCCCGCCGACCTTGGCGGCCTCGACGTACTCGCGGTGCTTGAGCGAGAGGGTCTGGCCGCGCACCACCCGGGCGATCCCGGGCCAGCCGAACAGGCCGATCACCAGGGTCATCAGGACGACCCGGTTGACGTCCTTGGCCACCGACATCATCGAGATCATGAAGATCAGGGACGGGAAGGACATGGTGAGGTCCATCAGCCGGGAGAGCACGGCGTCGGTGCGGCCGCCGAAGTAGCCGGCCGCGATGCCCGCCAGGGTGCCGACGACCACGACGAGGGCGGTCGCGGTGAAGGCGATCAGCAGGGAGACCTGGCCGCCGTGCAGGACCCGGGCGAACAGGTCGCGCCCGGTGGCGGGTTCGACGCCCAGCCAGTGCCGGGTGCCGACCCCGCCGAAGTCGCCGATCGGCAGGCCGCCGAGGTACGGGTCGACCGCCCGCTTGTCGAACTCCTCGGGGGACCAGCCGCCGAGGCCGCTCAGCGGGCCGGCCAGCGCGGCCAGCAGGACCAGCAGCGCGACGGTGACCAGGCCGAACCGGGCCGCGCCCTTGGCCCAGAGCTGGTCCCAGACCAGCCGCCAGGGCCCCCTCCCGGCGGGAGCGGCGGCCCCGGCGGCCCCCGTGGGGGCCGCCTCGGCCGGTGATGTGGTGGTACTCATCGGGACGGCCCCTCAGCCCTGGCTCTTGGCGGGGTCCTTGAGGCCGATCGTGGCGAAGTCCCACTGACCGGTCCACACCGGGTGGCCGAAGGCGCCGGCGATGTTCGTCCCGGCCAGCAGCGGGCGGCGCTGCCAGATCAGCGGTACGGTCGGCGCCTTCTTCAGCAGCTCGTCGTTGAGCTGCCGCCACGCCTTGTTGGCCTCGGCGACGTCGGTCATCGCGTTGATCTGGTCGATCCGGTCCGAGGTGGCCTGGTCGCGGAACTGCTCGACGTTGCCCTGGTTGCCCTTCTCCTTGATGGTGCGGCCGTCGAAGACCATGGGCAGGAAGGTGGCGCCCGAGGGGTAGTCCGGACACCAGCCGAGGATGGCCAGGTCGGGCGCGTTCTTCGTGTCGCCGATGGTGTCGTAGTACACGGACGGGTCGGCGGTGGTGATGGTGACCTGGATGCCGACCTTGGCCAGCGACTGCTGGAGCGCCTCGGCCCGGGTCTTGTCCCCGGAGGACACGGTCAGCGAGACCTTCAGGTCGGTCTTTCCGGCGTCCTTGAGCAGCTGCTTGGCCTTCTCGACGTCGCCGGTGGCGGGGATCTTCAGGCTGTCCACCTTGGTGCCGCCGGTCAGCGCGGGCGGCAGGTAGGAGGTGGCCGGATCGGCCATCGCCGGGCCGCCGTTGGCGGTCACCTGCGCGTCGCGGTCCACCGCGTACAGCAGCGCCTCGCGGACCTTCGGGTCGTCGAAGGGCGCCTTGGAGGTGTTCGGGTAGAGCATGTCGGTGCAGCCCTGCTGCTCGGCGATCAGCCGGTTCTTCACGTCCGGCTTGGGCAGCACCTTGGCGATCGACTCCGGACGCAGGCCCATCCACTCGACGGTGGAGGCGTCCGCGCCCTCGCTCGCGATGATCCGGTCGTCGACCTGGCCGCCCTTGAGGCCCTGGGTGACCACGATCTTGTCCGGGTAGGCCTTGCGGACCGGGTCGGTGGACTGGTCCCAGCCGGTGTTGCGGACGAGCACCAGCTGCTTGCCGCGGTCGTAGGTCTCGATCTTGTACGGGCCGGAGGAGAACGGCCGCAGGTCGTACTGGGTGCCCTTGTCCTGGGACTGCGGCACGGGCGAGAAGGTCGGCAGGGTCGCGGTGTACGAGAACTCGGCGACCGGGCGCTTGAGGTGGAAGACGATGGTCTTGTCGTCCGGGGTCTCGATGGCCGCCAGGTGCTCGCCGTTCAGCGGGCCCTTGTAGTTCTCGCCGCCCGCCAGGTACTGCTGGGCGTAGTCGGGGCCGCCGGTGAGGTCCGGGGCGAAGGAGCGCTCGACGTTGTACTTGATGTCGGCGGACTTGATCGCCGTGCCGTCCTCGTACTTGACGCCGTCCTTGAGGGTGAAGGTCCAGGTCTTCCCCCCGTCCGAGGACCGGCCGAGGTCGGTGGCGAGGTCGGGGACGATCTCGCTGCCGGCGGCGCCCGGTTCGGCCTTGAAGGTGACCAGGGTGCGGTAGAGCAGCCGGATGCCGAAGTCCATGTTCGGCATGGTCCAGTTGCGGGCCGGGTCGAGGTGAGCGAAGTCCTGGTTCGACAGCACGGTCAGGGTGCCGCCCCTGACCGGGGTGCCGCCGACGATGGACCCGGACGCGGCGCCCGGGGCCTGGGTGCTTCCGGCCGCGCTGCCGCCGCTGTCGCTCTTGTCGTTCGTGCAGGCCCCGAGGCCGAGGGTGAGGGTCGCCGCGAGGGCCGCCGCGAGGGCGGCGTGGGTGCGCCTGGTCATGTTGCAACTCCGCTGTGGGGGGCCTGATCTGGCCGCTCCGCTGTGTGACCCGTAACATAGTAATGTGAAATTGCACTGCACAAGAGGTGACGCCACCCGTTACCGAGCTGTGTCCGTGCCCCGCATCTCCCCAGCCCCGCCTAGGAGTTCACCGGTGACCCTCCCCCAGCCCGGCCTCGCCACCGGGAGCCACGACCTCCCGGTCACCCCCGCCCTCGCCGCCTTCATGGGCACCCGCTGGGCCGCCACCCCGCTCCCCGCCGACCGGCGCGTGCCCGGACACGACCGCTTCCCCGGCCGCCGCGCCCGGCTCTCCGCCGCCTTTCCCGGTGAACGCCTGATCGTCCCGGCCGGCCGCCTCAAGGTCCGCTGCAACGACCTCGACCACCGCTTCCGCCCGCACAGCGCGTACGTCTGGCTCACCGGACTCACCGGCGAGGACCAGGCCGACCACGTCCTCGTCCTCGAACCCACCGGCCCCGAGGGCCACGAACCGGTCCTCCACCTGCGCCCCCGCTCCCCGCGCGACGGCGGCGAGTTCTACCGTGACCGCCGCTACGGCGAGTTCTGGGTCGGCCCCCGCCCCGACCTCGCCGAGGCCGCCCGGCTCACCGGGGTGCGCACCGCACACCTCGACGACCTCGGCAGGCTGCTGACCGGCCCCCAACCGCCCACCCGGGTACTGGCCAGCACCGACCCGCTGGTCGACGAGGCCACCGGCCGTCCCGGCCCCTTCGCCCAGCAGGACGGCGAACTGGCGGCCGTGCTCTCCGAGTTGCGCCTGGTCAAGGACGCCTGGGAGGTCGATCAGCTGCAACTCGCCGTCGACCACACCGTCACCGGCTTCGAGGACGTCGTCCGCGCCCTGCCCACCGCACTGCGCCACCACCGCGGCGAGCGCTGGATCGAGGGCGTCTTCGACCTGCGCGCCCGCGCCGAGGGCAACGGCACCGCCTACACCACCATCGCCGCCTCCGGTGCCCACGCCTGCGTCCTGCACTGGATCCGCAACGACGGCGCCCTCGACCCGAACTCCCTGCTCCTGCTGGACGCCGGCGTCGAGACCGACACCCTCTACGCCGCCGACATCACCCGCACCCTCCCGCTCAGCGGCACCTTCGACCCCGTGCAGCGCCAGGCCTACGAACTCGTCCTCGCCGCCCAGAGCGCCGGCATCGCCGCCCTGCGCCCCGGCGCCCGCTTCCGCGACTTCCACCGCGCCGCCATGCGGGTCATCGCCGAGGGCCTCGCCGACTGGGGCGTGCTGCGCATCCCCGCCGACCAGGCCCTCGCCGAGGACAACGGCCTGTACCGCCGCTACACCCTCTGCGGCAGCGGCCACATGCTCGGCCTCGACTACCACGACTGCGCCAAGTCCCGCGCGGACCGCTACCTCGACGGCGTCCTGGAGGAGGGCATGGTCCTCACCGTCGAACCCGGCCTCTACCTCCAGCCCGACGACGAGACCCTCCCCGTCGAACTCCGCGGCCTCGGCATCCGCATCGAGGACGACCTCGTCATCACCGCGGACGGCGCCCACCTGATGTCCGCGGCCCTCCCCCGAACGGTCAAGGACATCGAGTCCTGGATGGCCACCCTGCTCACCTGACCGCGCGGAACCAGGACCCTAGCGGATCAGGCCGCGGCCGCGGGCCTCGCGGACCGCTGCCGTGCGCGAGTCGACCCCCAACTTGGTGTAGATGTGCACCAGGTGGGACTTCACCGTGGCCTGGCTCAGGTGCAGGCGCTGGCTGACCTGCTGGTTGGTCAGCCCGTCGGCGACCAGCCCGAGGACTTCGGTCTCCCGGGCGCTGAGCGCCGCCGCGGGCGTCCGCATCCGTTCCAGCAGCCGGTCCGCGACGCTGGGCGCCAGCGCCGGGCGTCCGGCCGCGGCCGCCCGTACGGCCTGGGCCAGTTCCTCCGGCGGCGCGTCCTTGAGCAGGTACCCGGTGGCGCCGGCCTCCAGCGCGGGCAGGGTGTCGGCGTCGGTGTCGTAGGTGGTGACGACCAGGACCCGCGGGCCGCCCGCCCGGGCGGTGATCGCCGCGGTGGCCTGGGCGCCGTTCATCGCCGAGCCGGGACCGAACTGCAGGTCCATCAGCACCACGTCGACGCCCGCGCCGGCCGCCAGCTCGACGGCCCGCTCGGCGGTGGCCGCCTCGGCGACGATCGCGAAGTCCGGCTCGCTCTCCAGCACGGCCCGCAGCCCGGCCCGCACCACCGGGTGGTCGTCCGCGATCAGCAGCCGGATCACGACGCCACCTCGGCATCCGAAGCGCCCGAAGTACCCGAGGCGCCCGGGGCAGCCGCAGCACCCGGCACCACCGGCCCGACCGGCAGCTGCACCGCCACCGCCGTCCCCTCCCCCGGCGCCGACTCCACCGTGAAGGTGCCGCCCAGCGCCCGGGCCCGGGCCCGCATCGAGGGCAGCCCGAACCCGCCGTCCCCGTCGGTGCGGACCGCGACCGCCGCCGGATCGAACCCGGCCCCGTCGTCGAACACGTCCAGCGCCACCTCGCCCTCCATGTAGCTGAGTGTCACCTCGGCCCGCGAGGCCTTCGCGTGCCGGACGGTGTTGCCGAGCGCCGACTGCGCGATCCGCAGCAGCGCGACCTCCTGCGCCGCCGGCAGCCGTACCGGGTCGCCGGAGACGTGCAGGTGCACGGGCAGCGCGCGGTGCGCGGTCGTGGTGGCGCAGAGCCGCTCCAGCGCGACGGGCAGCGGGTCGCTCTCCAGCGCGGGCGGAGTGAGCGCGCGGACGAACCGCCGGGCCTCGTCCAGGTTGTCCTGGGCGGCCTGCCGCGCCTGTTCGACGTACCCGGCGGCGGCCTCGGTGCGCTCCGGCAGGGCCCGCTGGGCCGCCCTCAGCAGCAGTTGGATGGAGCTGAGGCTCTGCGCGAGGGTGTCATGGATCTCCCGGGCGAGGCGTTCGCGTTCGGCCATCACCCCGGCCGTGTGGTGGGCGGCGGCCAGGTCGGCGCGGGCGGCGGTGAGTTCGTCGATGAGCCGACGCCGCTCCTCGCTCTCCCGGTAGAGCGCCTGGTAGCCGAGCACGGTGGCGGTGGCGACGGCCGCACCGAGGGCGGGCCCGATCGACGCGGCGACGCTGAAGCTGTGCTGGTGCCAGGACCACGCCGCGATCGCCGCACCGGCGGTCAGGGCGACGGCCGCCGGCCCGCCGCGCCGCCCGAGCAGGTGCAGTTCCAGGAAGTACAGCGGGAACGCCAGCCAGACCCCGTCCTGGGTGGCGATCAGCACGCCCGCCCAGGTGGCGCCGAGCAGCGCCAGCCAGAGCGCCGCCGCCCGGCGCGAGCGGCGGACGGCGGCGAGCCGCGGGCCGACGGCGTAGACGGCGCCCATCGCGGTGGCCGCGGCGGCGACGGCCGCCGGGTCCCCGCCGTGGCCGGCGAACACGGCCCGGGCGACGGCGAGCACGAGCAGGCCCGCCACGAGCAGGTGCAGGCAGACCTGGAGGACGCGGGCGACGGGGGTGGTTCGGGATCGTTCGGTCGCCATCCCTCCAGCCTAAGTTCCGCCCACGGCGCCCGGCATCAATCAAAAGGTTGAACTCCGCTTCTGCCCTTCGATGCCCAGGATGCAATCCCCGGGTCGATGACCCGGGGCACGGCGGTCCACGAGGGTGGGAACGTCGGAGTCCAGCTGTCCGGCACCCACCCGCACAGAGGAAGGCCCACCGTGTTCGTCGCCTGGAGGGACCTGAGGTTCGCCAAGGGGCGGTTCGCCCTGATGGGGACCGTCATCGTCCTGATCACCGTCCTGGTCGGCCTGCTGTCCGGTCTGACCGCCGGCCTCGGCCGCCAGAACATCTCCGCGATCACCGGCCTGCCCGCCGACCACCTGGTGTTCTCCCGGCCCGCCGACGGGCAGCAGCTCTCCTTCACCGACTCCCAGGTCACCCCCGAGCAGTGGCAGGCCTGGGCCCGCGAGCCGGGCGTCACCTCCGCCCAGCCGCTCGGCATCACCACCACCAAGGCCGCCGCGGGCACCCGCACCGCCGCGCTCTCCGCCTTCGGCGTCCCGGACGGCTCCGGGCTGGCCCCGCAGGGCACCCGGCTCGGCCCCGGCCGGGCGGTGCTGTCGAAGACCGCCGCCGAGAACCTGGGCGGGCTCACCCCCGGTGCCGACTTCACCCTGGCCGGGCACCACCTCACCGTGGCCGCCGTCGACGGCGACGCCGCCTTCAGCCACACCCCGGTGCTCTGGACCAGCCTCACCGACTGGCAGCAGTTCGCGCCCGGCGGCACCGGCCACGCCACCGTCATCGCGCTCACCACGGCCGGGGGCGCCGACCTGGCCGCCGCCGACGCCCGCCAGGGCACCGTGACCCGCACCCGGGACGACGCCCTCGCCGCGATCGGCTCCTACACCTCGGAGAACGGCTCCCTGCAACTGATGCGCGGCTTCCTGTTCGCCATCTCGGCACTGGTGATCGGCGCGTTCTTCACCGTCTGGACGATCCAGCGCAGCGGCGACATCGCCGTCCTCAAGGCCCTCGGCGCCTCCACCCGCTACCTGCTGCGCGACGCACTCGGCCAAGCCGTCCTGCTGCTGGTGCTCGGCACCCTGCTGGGCACGGCGATCGCGGCCGGCTTCGGCGCGCTGATCGGCTCCGCCGTCCCCTTCGTCCTGGACGCCCCGACCGTCCTGCTGCCCGCCGTCGTGATGATCGCCATCGGCGCGGTCGGCGCGGCCCTGTCCATCCGCCGGATCACCTCCGTCGACCCGCTGACCGCCCTGGGGAGCGCCCGATGAGTCTGACCCTCGACCGCATCACCCTCACCTATCCCGACGGCGACGGCCGGCTCACCGCCCTCGACGAGGTCTCGCTGACCGTCCCCGAGGGCACCCTCACCGCCGTCGTCGGCCCGTCCGGCTCCGGCAAGTCCAGTCTGCTGGCGGTCGCCGCGACCCTGATCACCCCGGACTCCGGCCGCGTCGTCGTCGCCGGCACCGACACCGCCGGCCTCAGCCGGGCCGAGCTCACCGCGCTGCGCCGGACGAAGATCGGCATCGTCTTCCAGCAGGCCAACCTGCTGCCCTCGCTCACCGCGGCCGAACAGCTCCAGGTGATGGCCCACCTCGACGGCCGCTCCCCGCGCGAGGCCCGTTCCCGCGCCCTGGACCTGCTGGACGCCGTCGGCCTGCGCGACCAGGCCGCCCGCCGCCCGCACCAGCTCTCCGGCGGCCAGCGCCAGCGCGTCAACATCGCCCGCGCCCTGATGAACGACCCCGAGGTCCTGCTGGTCGACGAACCCACCAGTGCCCTGGACCACGAACGCGGCGCGGCCGTCCTCGACCTGATCACCGAGCTCACCCACCGCCGCGCGACCGCGACCGTCCTGGTCACCCACGACCGCACCCACCTCACCGCCGTCGACCAGATCGCCGAGGTCCACGACGGCCGCCTGACCCTGCCCGCCGCGGTCGCCTAGCGCAGCAGGTCACCCACATCCAAGGTCACCACCGGCCCGGGCAGCCCGACCACCTGCCCGGGCCGGTGCACCATCCGCGCCCGGTGGGGGGGCCGGACCGCGAGCCGCTGGACCGGCCGAGGGTCCCTGTCGACCATCCGGGGCTGGGGGAGCTGCTCGAAGAACACCTCGGCCGTGCCGAGCACGGAGTGCGACGCTATTTCTTCGCGGTCAGCACGTCGTCGACCGAGAGCGTCACCGACGCGCCGATGGACTCCGGCAGGGTGAACGACTGTCCCGGGTGGTGAACGGCGTGGACCCGGTACTCGCCCTCCTGCGGGTCGGTGAGCACCATGACCCGCTGGTTCGTCCGGTCGACGATGACGTAGACCGGCACCCCCGCTGTGGCATACGCAGCCGGCTTCTTCCTCAGATCATCACTGAGGTTGGAGGAGGTGACCTCCAGTACGAGCCGGAAGATCGCAGGGTCGTAGCACCCGTGCTCAAGCACCCGATCGTCACTGTCCGCGTCGATGATCACCAGGTCCGGCACGGCAAAGTCGAACGGGCCGTCCGGCAAACGAATCCCGAGGTTCTGGAAGACCTCGGTCTCACCCTCATCCAGACCCGCCGATTCAAAGAGGCGGTCGAACTTCTTGACGGACCGACCGTGCTTGATGTTCGGCGGCGGCGTCACGGTGATCTCGCTCCCGATGATCTCGACCCGGTAGCCGGGGAGCTGGTTGGAAATCAGCTCTGCGGCTTCGAGCAGCGTCGGCTGCTCCATGGGCTCTTCCACTGCTGCGGCGGACATGGAATTCCTCCTGGCTGCCGATGTCGAGACCATCATCGTAGAGCCCGGGCACCCCCCGACGCCCGATCCTCCGTGTTCACCCCGACGGGTGGTTCAGCCTCTACCGGGCCCGCAGCCGCAGGGCCGGGCGCTCCGGTTCGGCCGCCTCGTCCTGGCCCGCCCAGAGCGAGCGGACGTGGCTGAGGTGCCGGGTCATGCAGGCCTCGGCCGCCTCCGCGTCGCCGGCGATCATCAGGTCGAGCAGCTCCAGGTGCTCCTCCGCCGAGGAGACCAGCTCGCCGCGCTCGTCGAGGCGGTTGAGCCCGTACAGGCGGGAGCGCTTGCGCAGGTCGCCGACGACGTCGACCAGCCGGGCGTTGCCGGCGAGGCCGAGCAGGTCGAGGTGGAACTGCCGGTCGGCTTCCAGGTAGCCGATCAGGTCGTGCTTGCGGGCGGCGGCGACGATCGCCTCGGCCTGCGGGCGCAGCCGCTCCAGCTGCTCCTCAGTCGCGGTGCGGGTGACCCGGCCGACGGTCGGGACCTCGATCAGGGCGCGGATCTCGGTGTAGTCGTCGAGGTCGCGCTCGGTGAGTTCGGTGACCCGGAAGCCCTTGTTGCGGACGGCCTCGACCAGGCCCTCGCGGGCGAGGTCGAGCATGGCCTCGCGGACCGGGGTCGCGGAGACGCCGAAGTCGGCGGCGAGGGCGGGCGCGGAGTAGACGACGCCGGGCCGCAGTTCGCCGGAGATCAGGGCCGCCCGGAGCGCGTGGGCGACCTGGTCGCGAAGCCGCTCCTGGACGGAGATCAGGGTGCGGGGTTTGAGGTCGGCCATGGTGTTCCTCCGGTGGGTGCAGAACACCAGTGTACAATGTCACGTTACGTTGAGTATGCAACATTCCACGGCCCGCGCAACCCGTCAACCGCCGAAAGCCATGGTGGCAGCGGCCGTCGGCCGTGACAACGGCCGACGGCACACGATCTGCCACCGCGCCCAGGGCTACGCCCGGCGGAACTGCCCGACGATCCGACGCCGGCACAGGAGTGGAATGAACGCTCTACCCAGGCTCTCGGCTAGGATCGCGCCGTGAAGACGCCGGAGAAGACAGCCGAGAAGGCGCCCGAGAAGACCACCACCGTCGGCACCCGCGAGCGGATCGTCCGGGCCACCTCGCGGCTGCTCCAGCGCCAGGGGTACGAGGGCACCGGCATCAAGCAGATCTCCCGCGAGGCCGAGGCCACCCTCGGCTCCGTCTACCACTTCTTCCCGGGCGGCAAGCAGGAGTTGGCCGCCGAGGCGATCCGGCACGGGGACGAGGAGTTCGCCGTCCTGCTGCGTGCCGGGCTGGGCTCCTCGACGGACCTGGGCGAGGCGATGACCGCCTGCACCCGGCTGCTCGCCACCGAACTGCGCGCCTCCGACTGGCAGGACGGCTGCCCGGTCACCACCACCGCCCTGGAGACGGTCGGCAGGGTGCCGGTGATCGAGGAGGCCGTGACCGCGGCCTTCGCCAACTGGCGGGCCATCGTGGCGGATCGGCTGCACGGCGCGGGCATCGGCGAGGAGGACGCCCGCGAACTGGCCGGCACCGTCATCAACACCCTGGAAGGCGCCGAACTCTCCGCCCAGGTCGCCCGCAGCGAGGAGCCCCTGCTGGTCGCCGGCCGCCACCTGGCCCGCCTGCTCGCGACCTACGCCTGACCCACGGGAGACCCGGACGGACCCGGACGGACCCGGACCGCCAGCCCCCGCACCCGGCACCCGGCACCCGGCACCCGGCACCCGGACGCCCCCGGGCCGCCGGGGCACCCGGAAACACGACGGAGCCGGCCCGGCGGGGATCCCTTTCCGCCGGACCGGCTCCAGCTGTTCAACTCCCCACCGCCACCGGGAGTGACGGACCGGGGAGCAACTCGCTACGGCGCGCCCGCGCCGCCGGCCCCGGCGGCCCGGTACACCTCCGTCGCGACCGCCAGGTCCTCCCAGGCCATCCCGACGCTCTTGAAGAACCGCGGCCGCCCCGCCGGCACCAGCGCGTCACCGCGCACCAGCTCGGCCAGGTTCCACAGCTGCCGCCCGGCCACGCCCGCCATCAGCAGGTCCCCGGCCTCCCGGGTCGCGACCGACCGCGCCTCCACGTACAGCTCGGCGCGCCCGACCAGCACCTCGTCCACCTCCCGGGCGTCCGGCTCGTGCGAGCCGACCGCCGCCACCGCCGCGTGCGCCGGCACCAGCGCGCCGTCGAACAGCGGCGTACGGGCGGTCGTGCAGCAGACCACCAGGTCCGCCTCCCCCACCGCGTCCGGCCCACCGACGGCGGCCGCGAGCCCGAGCCCCCGCCCGTACGCCGCCAGCGCCGCGGCCCGCTCGGCGTTGCGCGCGACGACGGTGAGCCGGCGCAGCGGGCGGATGGCCAGCAGCGCGTCCAGGTGCCCGTGGGCCTGCGGCCCGGAGCCGAACAGCACCAGGTGCTCCGCCTCCGGGACCGCCAGCCGCCGCAGCGCCGCGGCGGTGACGGCCGGCGTGCGCAGCGCGGTGAGCGCGGCGCCGTCCAGCAGGGCGAGCGGCTGCAGGGTGGGCCCGTCCAGCAGCAGGTAGCTGCCGGTGATCCGGGGCAGTCCGCGGTCCGGGTTCCCCGGCGCCACCCCGGCGATCTTGACGCCCGCGTACGGTCCTGCGGCGGCCGGCATCAGCAGCAGTTCGCCGGCCGGCACCGGTACCGCCGACCGGGCGGGTGCCGCCTCCGGGTCGAACCCGTCCAGCAGCACCCGCTCGACCGCCCCCACCGCGCCGGCGGGCCCGACTCCTCCGGTGCCCGGCACGGCGTACTGGAGCGGCACAACCGCCGTACCGGGCAGTGCGGTGGGACTCACAGCAGGAACCCCGTCCCCAGGTCGTCGTCCGGCTCCAGCACGAAGCCGTGTTCACCGGTGCGGTGGGCCGTCCCGGCGACCTCGGTGACGACGCCCCCGGTCAGCGGGTCACCGCCGGGGAGCACCCGGCCGGTGAACACGGTGCCGATGATCGACTCGTGCCGCAGCGGTTCTCCGGCCGCCAGCCGTCCCTCGGCGGCGAGCACGGCGAGCCGGGCCGAGGTGCCGGAACCGCAGGGCGAGCGGTCGATCTGCCCGTCCGCGAAGACGGTGACGTTCCGCTGGCTCAACACGCCGTCGGCGTCGGGGAGTTCGTCGAAGAGGATCACCCCGTACACCCCGGACAGCCGGGGGTCGCTCGGGTGCGCCACCGCCGCCGAGTCCGCCAGCGCCGCCCTGATCTCCCGCCCCAGGGCGGTGAGTTCGGGCAGCCGGGCCGGCTCCACGGCCAGTCCCAGGGAGGCGGCGGGCACCGAGGCGTAGCAGGCTCCGGAGTGCGCCACCGCGACCTCGACCGTCCCGCGCGAGGTCTCCACCGGCAGCTTGAGCGCGCTCACCCGGGTGGGAACGTTGCGGAAGGTCACCCCGGTGGTGCGCCCGCCGGCCCGGTGCACCAGCGCGGTGACCCGGCCGGAGGGCACGTCGATCCGCACCCGGGCCACGCCGTCGGCGGGGGCCGCGACCAGTCCGGAGTCCACCGCCCACGCGCCGAGCGCGATGGTGCCGTGCCCGCAGGCCGTCGAGTAGCCGTCCTTGTGCCAGAACAGCACGCCGAGGTGCGCCTCGTCGTCGTCCGGCGGCACCAGGAACCCGCCGTACATCCCGGCGTGGCCGCGCGGCTCGCGGGTGAGCAGCCGCCGGACGTCGTCCAGCGCACCGGGCCGGGGCTCGGTGGCGGTGCCGCCGGCGCCGAGCGCGATGGCCCGCCGCTCGGCCACGGTGTCCCCGGGGATGACCGGCGCGCCGTCCAGCACGATCCGGAACGGCTCGCCGGCGGTGTGGTAGTCCACCGTCCGCACGAACATCAGAGCACACCTCCGGCCGGCAGCACGCTGACCGTACGGCTGACGGTGTAGAAGTCCAGTGCCGCCCGGCCCTGTTCGCGCTCGCCGTGGCTCGCGCCCTTGGCCCCGCCGAAGGGGAGGTGGAAGTCGACGCCGCTGGACGGCGCGTTCACCCGGATCATGCCCGCGTCCAGCCGGTCGGCTGCGGCCAGTGCCACGTCCAGGCTGCGGGTGTGCACCGAGGTGGCGAGGCTGTGCGGGGTGTCGTTGGCGAGCGCGATCGCCTCGTCCAGGTCGGCCGCGGCGTGCAGCACGGCGATCGGACCGAAGAACTCCTCGCGCGCCAGCGGGTGTTCGGCCGGCACCTCGGCGAGCAGGGTCGGCTCGACGTACCAGCCGGCCCGCTCGGGCACCCGGCCGCCGGTCAGCACGCTCGCCCCGGCCTCGACCGCCGAGCCGACGGCGCCGGTCAGCCGGTCCCGCGCGGCGGAGTTGACCACCGGCCCGCACACCGCGTCGTCGACCGCCGCCAGCGCCTTGACCAGGGCCTCGCGCAGCGGCTCGTACGCCTCGCCGACCGCGATCACCCGGCTGGTGGCGGTGCACTTCTGCCCCGCGTACCCGGCGATGGCGGCCGCGATGTGCCCGGCGGCCTGCGCGATGTCCGCGTCGGGCAGCACCAACGCGGCGTTCAGGCCGCCGAGTTCGGCCTGCACCGGCACCCCGCGCTCGGTCGCGGCCCGCACCACGGCCCGGCCGACGCCGGTCGAGCCGGTGAAGGACACCACGTCCACCGCGTCGACCAGCGCCGCGCCCTCCTCCGCCCCGCCGGGCACCACCGTGAACACGTCCTCGGGCAGCCCGGCGGCGTGGGCCAGCTCCGCCAGCCGCAGCGCGCAGGCGGTCGCCTCCGGCGCCGGCTTGAGCACCGCCGTGTTGCCGACCGCCAGCGCCGGCGCGGCCTTCCAACTCGGGATCGCCAGCGGGAAGTTCCACGGCGCGATCAGCCCGGCCACCCCGTACGGGCGGCGCCGGGTGAGCAGCAGCCCGGGCCCGGCGGCGGTCTCGTGCACCGCCCCGGAGGGCGCGTACGGCGCCTGCGCGTAGTAGCGCCAGATCGCCGCGGTCCGGGCGACTTCGCCGCGCGCCTCGGCGAGCGGCTTGCCGACCTCGCGCACGATCAGCGCGGCCAGTTCCTCCGCGTGCGCTTCGACCGCGTCGGCGATCCGGCCGAGCGCCGCCGACCGGGCGCCGGCCCCGGCCGCGAGCCAGTCCGCCTGCGCCGCCCCGGCCCGCCCGACGGCGGCCCGCACGGCCTCGGCTCCGGGCTCCTCCACGGCGACCACGAGGTCGTCGGGGTCGGCGGGGTTGTACGAGGTGATGGTCACGACTAGCAGCCCTTCGAAGGAGGTTCGGAGCAGGCGGCCCGCAGGCGGGGTGCGTGCCCCGGCGTCGGCCCGCAGGCGGGGGTGTGAAGACGGGCCCTAGAGGAGGAACCCCGCCGGGAACGGGTCGCTCGGGTCGAGGAAGTACTGGGCGGTGCCGGTCACCCAGGCCCGCCCGGTGACGGTGGGCACCACCGCGGGCCGCCCGGCCACCTCCGTCCCCTCGACCAGCCGCCCGATGAAGGTGGTGCCGATGAAGGAGTCGTTGCGGAAGTCCTGCCCGAGCGGCAGTTCCCCGCGCGCGTGCAGCTGGGCCATCCGGGCCGAGGTGCCGGTGCCGCAGGGCGAGCGGTCGAACCAGCCGGGGTGGATGGCCATCGCGTGCCGGGAGTGCTCGGCGGTGGAGCCGGGGGCGAGCAGCTGCACGTGGTGGCAGCTGTGGATGGACGGGTCCTCCGGGTGCACCGGCCGGTCGGGACCCGCGTTGATCGCGTCCATCATGGCGAGCCCGGCGTCCAGGATCTCCTGCTTGCGCTCGCGCTCGAAGGGCAGGCCGAACTCGGCGAGCGGCAGGATGGCGTAGAAGTTGCCGCCGTACGCGAGGTCGTAGGTCACGGTGCCGTAGCCGGGCACCTCGATCTTCCGGTCCAGCGCGACGGCGTAGGAGGGCACGTTGCGGATGGTCACCGCCGTGGCGGCGCCGCCCTCGACCTTGACCTCGGCGACCACCAGCCCGGCCGGGGTGTCCAGCCGTACGGTGGTGACCGGTTCGACCACCGGGACCATCCCGGTCTCGACCAGGACGGTCGCGACTCCGATGGTGCCGTGCCCGCACATCGGCAGCAGCCCGGAGACCTCGATGTAGAGCACGCCGAAGTCCGCGTCCGGCCGGGTCGGCGGCTGCAGGATGGCGCCGCTCATCGCCGCGTGGCCGCGGGGCTCGTACATCAGCAGCGTGCGGAAGTGGTCCAGGTGCTGCTGGAAGTGCACCCGGCGCTCGGCCATGGTGGCGCCGGGGATGACGCCGAAGCCGCCGGTGATCACCCGGGTCGGCATGCCCTCGGTGTGCGAGTCGACGGCGTGGAACACGTGACGGCTGCGCATGGGTCACAACTCCCGTACAGGTCGTGGTGGTCGGTGGGGGCCGGGCCGGCTGCCGCCGCAGCCGGCCGGGAGGTCGGGGGCCACCGGGTTACGCCAGGCCCTCGGCCAGCGCCTTCTCGGTGGCCGCGCGCACGGCCGCCTCGATCTCCGGGGTGAGCGGCTGGCGCGGCGCCCGGACCGGACCGCCGGGGCGCCCGGCGATGTCCATGGAGAGCTTGATGGCCTGGACGAACTCGGTCTTGGAGTCCCAGCGCAGCAGCGAGTGCAGCGCCTTGTACAGCGGCAGCGCGGTGTCCAGGTCGTGCTTGACGGCGGCGTCGTAGAGCGCCACCGAGGCCTCCGGCAGCGCGTTGGGGTAGCCGGCGATCCAGCCGACCGCGCCGGCCAGCGCCAGCTCCAGCAGCACGTCGTCTGCGCCGATCAGCAGGTCCAGCCCGGGGGCCAGCTCGGCGATCTCGTAGGCCCGGCGGACGTCCCCGCTGAACTCCTTGACGGCGACGATCGAGCCCTCGGCGTGCAGCTCGGCCAGCAGCGCGGGGACGAGGTCCACCTTGGTGTCGATCGGGTTGTTGTACGCGACGATCGGCAGGCCCGCCTTGGTGACCTCGGCGTAGTGCGCGCGCACCGAGGCGTGGTCGGCCCGGTAGGCGTTCGGCGGCAGCAGCAGGACGGAGCCGGCGCCGGCCTCGGCGGCCTGCTCCGCCCAGCGGCGGGACTCCGCGCTGCCGTACGCGGCCACCCCGGGCATGACCCGGGCGCCGTCGCCGGCCGCCTCGACCGCCACCTCGACGACCCGGGCGCGCTCCTCGGCGGTGAGCGTCTGGTACTCGCCCAGCGAGCCGTTGGGGACGACGCCCTCGCAGCCGGAGTCGATCAGCCAGCGGACGTGCTCGGCGTAGGCGTCGTAGTCGACGGAGTGGTCCGGGCGCAGCGGGATCGTGGTGGCGACCATGATGCCGCGCCAGGGACGGGTGGTGTCGTGGGGGGTGATGGACACGGTGAACTCCTTGGTGAGGTGTGACATTTTATAAGCGTGGACGGGCCGGAGACAAGGTCCCCGGCCCGCCGGTTCGTCGACGGGCCCGTTCAAGACTCCGCGGTCGGCCCGGCGGAGGACTCCGCGGTCGGCCCGGCGGAGGACTCCACGGCCGGCCCGGCGGAGGACTCCGGGGGCAGCTCCGCACGGGGCCCGGCCGAGGGCCCCGCCGCCAGCTGCGCGAGCGGCACCGGGCAGCCCAGCGGGCGGCGGTCCGGCCCGGGCTCACCCGGGCCGGCCAGACAGGCCACGGCCGGACCGCACATCCGGCCCTGGCACCACCCCATCCCGGCCCGGGTGAGCAGCTTGACGGTGCGCGGATCGCCCGCGCCCAGCTCGTCCACGGCCTCCCGGATCGCCGCCACCGGCACCTCCTCGCACCGGCAGACGTCCGTGTCCGGGCGCAGCCACCCGGTCCACCCCGGGCCCGGCCGGTGGGCGGCGGCCATCAGCTCGGCGAAGGCCCGCAGCCGCGAGCGGCGGCGCAGCAGCGCGGCCGGCGGCAGCGCCCCGGCCACCGCGTGCGCGGCCAACTCGCCCTCGGCGAGCGCCAGATCGGCGCCGCCGACGCCATTGGTCTCGCCCGCCGACCAGAGGCCGGGCACGCTGGTGCGCAGCCGGGCGTCGACCTCCAGCGCGACCGCGCCGTCCGGCCCGGTGCGGGTCCGCGCACCCAGCTCGGTGGCCAGGTCGATCTGCGGCAGCAGCCCGTGGCCGACGGCGAGGGCGTCGCAGTCGATCCGCCGCTCGGTTCCGGGCACCGGCCGCCAGTCGGCGTCCAGCCGGGCCACCGTGACGCCGGTGACCCGGTCCGTCCCGTGCGCCTCGACCACGGCGCTGCGCGGGCGCAGCCGTACGCCGTGCCGTAGCAGCGCTCCGCCGTGCCCGGCGCCCTCGACCAGCTTCCCGGGGACGCCCGCGAGCACGCCGGGCCGCCGGGCGTACCCGAGGTAGGCGGTGGCCTCGACCACCGCGGGCACCTCGGCCCCGGCGGTGACCAGCGAGGAGGCCGCCGCCAGCAGCAGCGGCCCGCTCCCGGCGACCACGATCCGCCGCCCGGGCAGCACCAGCCCGGCCTTGAGCATCGCCTGGGCGCCGCCCGCGGTGACCACACCGGGGAGGGTCCAGCCGGGGAACGGCAGCTGCCGCTCGTACGCGCCGGTGGCGAGCAGCACCGACCGGGCCCGGACGGTGGCCCGGTCGGTGCTCTCCGGCCCGCGGGTCACGTGCACCGCGAAGCCGTCTCCGGTGCGCTCCAGCGCCCAGACCTGGTGCCCGCCCCGGAACGCGGCCCGCCCGGCCCGCTCGTGGGCGGCGAGCCGGTCGGCGAGGCCGGTGTAGGCGGACCAGTGGTGGTGCAGCCGGTCCGGACGGGCCGCGCCGAGACCGGGCGCCGGGTGGCGGTAGTACTGCCCGCCGGTGCTCGGCCCGCCGTCCAGCAGGACGCAGCGCTGCCCGAGGTCGGCGGCGGTGACGGCGGCGGCGAGCCCGGCCGGGCCGGCCCCGATCACCGCGACGTCGAACAGCAGGGGGTCGACGGCGTCAGACGGCGAGTTCGGCACGGCCGTGGCCCTCCTGGGTGGTGACGGTGGTGCCGGGCTCGGCGGGGAGCAGACAGGTGCGCTGGTTGGGCCGGCCGTCCACGGTGGCCAGGCAGTCGAAGCAGCTGCCGATCCCGCAGAACGCCCCGCGCGGCTTCCCGCCGACCCGGGTGGTGCGCCAGGCGAGCACGCCGTCGGCCCAGAGCGCGGCGGCGATCGACTGCCCGGGCAGCGCGGGGACGGGCCGCCCGTCGAACTCGATGTGGTGGGCGGGCCCGGGCTCGGCCTCGACCAGCGCGGCGGGGGTGCGGCGGCGCATCGGCGGCGTCTCCAATCCAGGACGGAACATCAGCGGAATCTCGTACGGGGCGGAGGCGAGCACGCACCCCCGCCGGGCGGACGCGGGCACGCGCTCACCCCGGGGCGGGCGCTCACCCGGCCGGGAACCGGTCCGCGCGGAACGGCGCGAGGTCCAGCTCCGGCTGTTTACCGGCCAGCTGCTCGCTGATCAGCAGCCCGGTCGCCGGGGCCAACCCGATGCCGGCCCCCTCGTGCCCGCAGGCGTGGTACAGCCCGGGCACCCGGGGGTCCGCGCCGATGGCCGGGAGGTGGTCCGGCAGGTACGGGCGGAAGCCCCGGTAGGCGCGCAGCACGCTGACGTCCGCGAGCACCGGGAAGAGCGCCGCGGCCTGTCCGGCCAGCCGGCGCAGCACCTCCTGGGAGAGCGTGCGGTCGAAGCCGACCCGCTCCCGGCTGGCGCCGATCAGCACCGGCCCGCCCGGGGTGCCCTCGACCACGGCGGAGGTCTCCAGCCCGGCCGAACCGCTGGCCACGTTGGCCACGTAGTCGGCGGCGTAGACCTTGTGCCGGACGATCCGCGGCAGCGGCTCGGTGACCAGCACGAAGCCGCGCCGGGGCATCACCGGCAGGTGCACCCCGGCCAGCGCGGCCAGCTCGCCGCCCCAGGTGCCGGCCGCGTTCACCACGGCGGGCGCGGCCAGCCGGCGGCGGTCGGTCCGTACGCCGCGCACGGCGCCGTCCGGCCCCCGGTCGACCGCCGTGACGGTCTCGCCGGTGATCAGCTCGGCGCCGCCGCGGCGGGCCTCGCGCAGCAGGTGGGCGGCGGCCAGGGCGGGCTGGACCTGGGCGTCCTGCGGGTAGTGGAAGCCGCCGGCCAGCCCGGGCGCGAGGTGCGGCTCCAGCTCGCGCAGCCGCTCGCCGGGCACCTCCTCGGCGACCACCCCGACGGCGCGCTGCCCGGCCGCGAAGGCCCGCAGCGCCTCCTGCCCGGCGGCGGTCGAGGCGACCACCACGCCGCCCTTGGGCTCGTACTCGACGGCCGCGCCGAGGTCCTGGGCGAGGTCGCGCCAGAGCCGGGTGCTGAGCAGGGCGAGGTCGAGTTCGGGCCCGGGCCCCTTGTCGGAGACCAGCAGGTTGCCCTCGCCCGCACCGGTGGTCCCGCCGGCCACCGGCCCGCGGTCCACGACGGCGACGGCGAGCCCGGCGCGGGCGGCGTAGTAGGCGCAGGCGGCGCCGACCACACCGGCGCCGACCACGACGACGTCCAGGGGAGGTCTCTCGGTCTTCAGCACGTCAGTAATATGTCACATGCCATCCACCCTGCCAAGACCGCCCCGCCGAAACCCCGGCGGTGCCCCACCGGAACCCGGCAACGCCCCCGACCAGCGGAAAGCCCCGGTCCGTCGCTCACTCGCGACGGACCGGGGCTCCCTCAGGACCTACCGGCTCAGGTGATGTCGTCCATCTGCTCGTGCCGCGCGGCCGGCACCGGGGCACTGCTCGCCGTCGGGGCCGCCGAGGCGTGGACGCTCTCCGCGCCGGCCACCGGCTGGACGGACAGGTCCAGGTGCGAGGCCTCCTCGTCGCCCAGGCCCGCGTCCGGGTTGCGGCGCGCCTTCCGCTTGTCGAAGACGATCGCGATGACCACCGCGGTGAAGTACAGCGCCCAGATCGGTGCGGCGAGCATCAGCATGCTGATCGGGTCCGCGCTCGGGGTGGCGAAGGCCGCGAACACCGTGATGCCCATGACCATGCCGCGCCACCAGCCGAGCAGCCGCTTGCCGCTCACGATGCCGACCAGGTTGAGCATCACCAGCAGCAGCGGGAACTCGAAGGCCAGACCGAAGACCAGCACCATCCGGGTGGCGATGTCGAAGTAGTCCTCGGGCGGGAGGATCGGCGTCGTCTCGTTCGGCGTGAACGAGATCAGGACCTCGACGGTGGTCGGCATCACCAGGAAGGCGCAGGCCACGCCCGCCAGGAACAGCGGGGCGCCGCAGATCATGAAGATGATCGTGTACTTCTTCTCGTGCCGGTGCAGACCCGGCGCCACGAAGGCCCACACCTGGTACAGCCAGACCGGGACGGCCGCGACCACGCCCGCCGTGAGCGCGACCTTGAGCATCCAGTTGAAGCCGGCGGTGAGACCGATGTTGGACACCTGGGCGCAGCGCCCGTGGTAGTCCCCCGCGTTCTGCTTGTCGCACTGCGGCAGCGGCTGCAGGAGGAAGTGCTCCAGCTGCTTGTGGTAGATCCCCGCGACGATCGTGAACACCAAGATCGCCAGGACCGACTTGACCACCCGGTTGCGCAGTTCCCGCAGGTGTTCGGCGAGGGCCATCCGCCCTTCAGGGTCCTTGGACGCCTTGGACGCCTTCGGCGCCTTGGAGAGCTTGCTCAACCCCGGTCCTCACATCGTGCGTCGAGGCCCGCCGGTCGACGGGCCTCCATGGTCGCGTGCGTCGCGCGCGTCGCGTACGTGGCGTCGGTCACGTTCGCCGCGCGCTCAGTGCGAGCGCTCGCCGTCGGGCTCCGCCACCGGACGGGCCGTGGCCGAGGCGCCGGGAGCGGCCTGGATGGTCTTGCCCTCCGAACCCGTCGAACCCGCCGAACCCGCCGAACCGTTCGTACCGGTCGAACCGTCCACCGTTGCCCCGCCGGCCCGCGCCGACGGCTCGGACTCGCCGTCCGTCCGCATCGCCTTGGCCTCGCTCTTCAGGATCCGCAGCGACTGTCCCAGCGACCGCGCCACGTCCGGGAGCCGCTTGGCTCCGAACAGCACGATGGCGAGGACCACGATCACCACGATCGCGGTCATCGAGATGCGCATGCGCGACCACCTTCAGTCAGCGGCGGCCCGACGGGCCGTCCGCTGCGGATGGTAACCGCTGCGGATGACGCCACGACGACGGCCGCCCGAACAGGACAGCGGCCCCCGGTCCACGGTTCAGGAGCCACCTGAGAGCGTAACCCGCCCTTACCCCCGCGCAGCAGCCCCCGTACCGCCGACGACCGATCCGTGCTACGCGGCCCGGACCCCCTGGCCCGGCACCGCGTCCGCCAGGTCCTCCGCCGCCGAGGCGAGCGCCCGCGCGGCCGTGTCCACGCCCTTGGCGAGCGCCCGCACGTCCAGCCAGAGCCGGATCGCGAGGACCCCCAGGACCAGCAGGCCCGCGGTGGCGAGCAGGACGGCGGCGACGAGCATCCAGGACATGCGCCCCACCCTATACGCGCACGAGGCCCGCTCTTTCGGCCTGACCGGCTAGCCCTCGGCCGGGACGAGCCGCATGGTGCGCACCCCGGCCCCGGTGAGCGCCTCGACGATCTTCTCCCCGGCGGGCTTGCGCACCGCCGCCCCGCACAGCGGGCAGCCGAAGCTGTAGTGCGCCTGGGCCGGGGTGCGACCGAGGGTCAGCCGGAACGCCTCGGCCGGCAGCTCCACCTTCTCCCGGCACTCCGAGCAGTACACCTTGAATCTGGTCCCGGGTTCCACCGCTCAGACCTGCCCCTCCCCGTAGGCGGCCAGCGCCTCCCGCGCGGCCGAGCGCGCCTGCTCGGCCAGTTCGGGCGGCGAGACGATCCGGCCGTCCCGGCCCAGCCGCAGCGCCAGCGGGCGCAGCTGGGAGGGGTCGGCGCTGCGCAGGGTGATCCGCAGCCCGCCGTCGGGCAGCTCCTCGGCCCGGTCGTGGGTGTAGTACTCGGCCACCCAGCGGCCGCCGGAGGAGACCTCGACGACCACCTCGGGGTCGTCCGCCGCCGGGTTGACCAGCCCGCCGCTCAGGTCGCGCGGCTCGCGCCGGGGCGGGTCGGCCGGGACGTCCAGGACGCGGATCTCGGCGACCCGGTCCAGCCGGAACATCCGGTGGTCCTCGGAGGTGCGGCACCAGGCTTCGAGGTAGGTGTGGCCCTCGGTGAGCAGCCGGATCGGGTCGACCTCGCGCTCCGTCATCCCGCCGCGCCCGTGCGAGTAGTAGCGCAGCCAGAGCCGGCGGCCCTCGCTGAGCGCGCGGTCGATGTCGGCGAAGACGTGGCTCTCCGCCTCGAAGGTCACGCCGACCCGGGCGCTGCCCTCGGCGCTCTCCCCCGCCGCGTTCTCGATCTTGGCGACGGCCCGGGTGAGCGCCTCCCGGTCACCGGCCCGCAGCCCCGGCAGGCCGGCCACCGCGCGGGCGGCCACCAGCAGCGCGGTGGCCTCGTCGGCGGCCAGCCGCAGCGGCTGGGCCACGTCGTCGACGTTGTGCCACCAGATCCGCTCGCCGTCGGTGTCGATGTCCAGCAGGTCGCCGCCGCGGAAGCTGGTGCCGCACATCGGCAGCACGTTGAGGTCGCCGATCAGCTCGCGCTCGCTGATCCCGAACGCCCGGGCCACCTCGGCGACCTCGGCCCCGGGCCGCTCGCGCAGGTAGGTGACCAGCGACAGCATCCGTCGCGTCTGGTCGATCGCATTGCTCATGCCCGCACATCCTCGATACCCGCGACCGCCCGCAGCCGGTCGACCACATCCGCCCGCAGCTCCTCCGGCCCGAGCACCAGCACGTCCGGCCCGAACTCCGCCAGGTCCGCGCCGAGCCCGTTGCCGTACGGGATCTCCAGCTCGTCCCAGACCTCGTCGACCCGGGTGCTGCCCAGCGCCTTGGTGCGCAGCGGGAAGCCGGCGCCCCGGCGGACCCGCACGGTCGCGGTGGCGGTGGCGCCCTCCCCCGCGAACTTCGCCACGGTGGCCCGGACGTCCACGTGCTCGGGCACGGTGCCGAGGAAGGCCCCGTTCTTCGCCCGGACCTTCCCGGTGATCCGGCTGAGCCGGAACACCCGGGCGTCGCCGCGGTCGCGGTCGAACCCGGCCAGGTACCAGTGCCCGCGCCAGCACTCCAGCGCCCACGGCTCGACGCTGCGCTGCTCGACGGCGGCGGCACCGGCCTTGCGGTACTCGAAGGTGACCGGACGGCGGTCCCGGGCGGCGGTGAGCAGCGGCTCGAACGCGGCCTCCCGGGCGGGGATGCGCGGCTCCAGGGCGGTACGGCCCTCGGCCTCGGCGAAGGGCACCCCGGCGGCGCGCAGCTTCTGCAGCGCGCCGCTGGCCGCGCCGGACATCTTGGCCTGCTGCCAGACCCGGGCCGCCAGGGTCAGCGCGGCCGCCTCCTCCGCGTCCAGCGCGATCTCGGGCAGCCGGTTGCGGTCGGCGCGGGCCAGGTAGCCGAGCTCGCCGTCCAGGGCGCTCTCGTCGACGTCGATCACCAGGCCGAGCTCGCGCAGGTCGTCCTTGTCCCGCTCGAACATCCGGTTGAAGGCGTCCTCGCTGCTGCTCTGCCAGGCCTCGCGGTACGCCTCGATGGATTCCCGCAGCTCCTTCTTGGAGAGCGGACGTCTGGTGTTCATCAGGCACAGGGCGAGATTCATCAGCCGCTCTGCCTTGGCGATCGCCATCGCTGACCCTTCCGGTGTGCCGCGCCGCGCGCGGGGTGCGCCAACCGGGCGATCACCACCCGGCGGGACCGACCGTACCGGTAGCGGTACGCAGTGCAAAAGCCGCGTCCCACACCCGGTCCCCGAGCCGTCCCGCGCCCGGCTCCCGAGTCGTCCCACACCCGGTCCCCGAGCCGTGCCCGGCGGGCCCGGAGACGCCCGTGGGCCGGGCCCCCGGAGGGGTCCGGCCCACGGTCACGACGGGCTCCGAGCGGGAGGCTCAGACGGCCAGCAGGTCGACCACGAAGATCAGGGTCGAGCCCTTCGGGATCGCCGGGGTCGGCGACTGGTCGCCGTACGCCAGGTGCGGCGGGATGGTCAGCTCGCGGCGGCCGCCGACCTTCATGCCGACGACGCCCTGGTCCCAGCCCTTGATGACGCGGCCGGCACCCAGCGGGAAGCGGAACTCGTTCGGGCTCCGGTTCCAGCTCGCGTCGAACTCCTCGCCGGTGGCGAAGGTCACGCCGACGTAGCGGACGCTGACGTTCTGACCCGGCTTCGCCTCGTCGCCCTCACCGACGACGATGTCGCGGATCTTCAGCTCCGACGGGGCGTCGCCGATCGGGAAGTCGATCTCGGGCTTCTCGTTGAGGTTGACGCTCACAGTCCCTCTTCTCACGTTTCGCATTGCATTCACGACCAAGCGGCGGGCGCCCGCACCCGGTCCACCCGAACAAGGAGTACGGGAGGACCACCGTACGGGCGCCCGCCGCCCGTCCGGGCCCGGCCACGCGGCCGGACCCGAAGGTCACACGCAGACCATTGTCACCCGAAAGTGGATCAGCCCTGTCCGGCGTCCAGGATGTCCACCACGAAGACCAGCGTCGCACCGGGCGGGATGTCGCCCTGGCCCTTGTCGCCGTAGCCCAGCGCCGCCGGGATCACCAGCTCGACCCGGCTGCCCACGGTCTGGCCCTCCAGGCCCTGGTCCCAGCCCTGGATGACCTGGCCGCCGCCCACCGGGAAGGTGAACGCCTGGCCCTTGCTGAGCGAGGAGTCGAAGACCTTGCCGTCCTTGAACAGCGCGCCGGTGTACTGGACGACGACCTTCTCGCCCTTCTCCACCTTCGGCCCGGTGCCCTTGATCAGGACGTGGCTCTTCAGCTCGGTCGGGTCCTTGGCACCGGCCACCGGGGTGATCTCGGCGGGCTTCTTGCCGTTGTCCTTGACCTGCGGGAAGTCCGCCGGCGGCGGGGTGACCGTACCGCTGACGACCGAGTCCGGTGCGTTGGCGTTGCGGATGTCGATCACGAAGATCAGGTTGTCCTTGGGCCCGATCGACATGTCGGCCTTGCCCTGGGAGCCGAACGCGGCGGCCGGCGGGGCCACCACCAGCACCCGGCTGCCGGCCTTCTTCCCGACCACGGCCTGGTCCAGCGCCGCGATCAGCGAGTCCGTGCCGGCCTGGAAGATCTGCGGCTTGCCGTTGGCGTCGTACGAGCTCGGGATGTCCTTGCCGGTGTTCCAGTCCTTGGCGGTGTAGTCCACCGAGGTCCAGGAGTTCTTCTCCACCTTGGGGCCGGAGCCCTCGGAGAGCACCTTCACCACGAAGCTGCCGTCGGACGCCTCGGTCGGCACCTGGATCTCGGCCTTCTTGCCGAAGTCCCCGGTGACGGTCGGCAGCACCTTCGCGCTGTCCTTGATCGGCGGCACCGGCTCGGCGCTGGGCGTGGGCGGCGCGGTCTTGGCCGCGTCCGGCTTGGCCGCGGAGGCGGCGTCCTTGCTGCCGCCGTCCTTGTTGACCATGTAGAGCGTCACGGCACTGCCGGCCAGCAGCACGGCCAGCACCGTGCCGAGGATCACACCGAGCTTGCCGACCCCGGGCGGGTTCTCGTCGTACCCGGCCTCGGAGGTGTCCGCGCGGCGCACGGTGGAGGCGAAGATCTGCGGGGCGTCGTCGGTCTTGGTCCCGCCCGGGGCCGTCGGCCGCTCACCGGGCTGCGCCCAGCCGGCCTGCTGCTTCAGGATCGACGGCGGAACGACGATCGACTCGCCGTCCCCCGGAAGCGGGCCGCCGGGACGCGAGGCGGCCGGGTCACCCGCAGAGCTGTCGTTCGCCGCGGTGCCGGCCCCGCCCGGGCTCGGCGTCTTCTCAGTCATGACTCCCCATCCATCTCGCCACAGGTCTTCCAGGTCTGCGCCCGGCGTGCTGAGCGCCGGCCTGCCGTCGCACCGCCCGCCCCGGACCTCGGCGCCGGACGGCGCCCGCCACAGCGCGAGGGCAGTATGACAGCTCAGGATGAGGGCGGACGCTTCGTTGTACGAGCGTCCGCCCAAGCGTACGGAATCCCCCCACCGACTTCCTAGGGCGTGTCCTACACCGCTTCCAGAATGTCGATCACGAAGACCAGCGTGGAGTTCGCGGGCACCGCGCCCTGCGCCTTGTCCTGGTACCCGAGCGCGGGCGGCACCACCAGCAGCACCCGGCTGCCGACGTTCTGCCCGACCAGGCCCTTGTCCCAGCCCTCGATCACGCTGCCGGTGCCGATCTGCACCGCCTGCGCGCCGCCGTGCGTCCAGGAGGAGTCGAACTGCTGGCCGTTGCTCCACAGCACCCCGGTGTACTGCACCACCAGCGTCTGCCCGGTCTTGACCTGCTTGCCCTCGCCCTTGATCAGCACCGCCTGCTGCAGGTCGGTGGGCGCCGGCTGCCCGGCCGGCACGGTGATCGTCACCGGCGCCTTGCCGTTGTCCTTGACCTGCGGCAGGTTCGCGGGCGGCTGGGTCATGTTCCCGGTCAGCGTGGAGTCCGGCGGCAGGCTCTCCATGATGTCCAGCACGAACACCACGGTGTCGTTCTTGTTGACGCCCAGCTGCTCGGAGCCCTGCTCGCCGAAGGCGGCCGCCGGCGGGGCCACCACCAGCAGCCGGGTGCCCACCTTCTTGCCGATCACGCTCTGGTCCAGCGCCGGCACCAGCTGTCCGCTGCCGGCCTGGTAGAGCTGCGGCTTGCCGTTGGCGTCGTACGAGCTGGGCAGGTCCTTGCCGGTGGTCCAGTCCTTCGCGGTGTAGTTGACCGTCACCCAGTCGCCCTTGTTGACGGTCGCGCGGTCGCCCTCGCTGACCGTGTTCACCACGAACTGGCCGCTGGGCTGCGCGCCCTCGGGGATCGTGATGGTCGCCTTGCTGCCGAATCCGCCACCCGAAAGGGTGGGCATCGGCGAGGCCTCGGCGACCGGCGCCGGCACCGTCGGGGCCGCGCTCGCGGGGGACGGCGTCGCCGGACCGGCCGCCTTGGGGGAACTGCTGCAGGCGACCGCCAGCAGCAGCGGCAGGGTGAGAAGCAAACCGGCGGTGCGGCGCACGGTGGTCCTAACTGTCGGTCGAAGTCGGCTCTCCTGACTCGACGGACAGCGTATGCCCGGCACGCGTCCGGCCCCGGTAGACACCACCGGGGCCGGACCGCCGTGATCACCGCGGGCGCTACATCCCCGCGATGAGCTTCTCCACCCGCTCGTCCACCGAACGGAACGGGTCCTTGCACAGCACCGTGCGCTGCGCCTGGTCGTTGAGCTTCAGGTGCACCCAGTCCACCGTGAAGTCCCGGCGCTGCTCCTGCGCCCGGCGGATGAAGTCCCCGCGCAGCCGGGCCCGGGTGGTCTGCGGCGGGATCGACTTGGCCTCGAAGGTCTTGAGGTCGGTGGTCACCCGCTGCGCCTGTCCCTTGCCCTGGAGCAGGTAGAACAGCCCGCGGCGGCGGTGGATGTCGTGGTACGCGAGGTCGATCTGCGCCACCCGCGGGTTGGACATGCTCATCTGGTGCTTCTCGCGGTAGCGCTCGATGAGCTTGTACTTCATGATCCAGTCGATCTCGGTGGCCACTCCGTCCAGCCGCTCGGTGCGGACGGCCTCCAGGGTGCGGCCCCACAGGTCGAGGATCCGGGCGACGGTACCGGTGTTGATGCCCTTGCGGTCGGCGAACTCCAGCGCCTTGGTGTAGTACTCCTCCTGGATGTCCAGCGCGCTGGCCTCGCGGCCGTTGGCGAGCCGCACCTGGTGGGTGCCGGTGAGGTCGTGGCTGACCTCGCGGATCGCCCGGATCGGGTTCTCCAGGGTGAGGTCGCGCATCACCACGCCGGCCTCGATCAACCGCAGCACCAGGTCGGTGGAGCCGACCTTGAGCAGCGTCGTGGTCTCGGACATGTTGGAGTCGCCGACGATCACGTGCAGCCGGCGGTAGCGCTCGGCGTCCGCGTGCGGCTCGTCCCTGGTGTTGATGATCGGCCGCGAGCGGGTGGTGGCGGAGCTGACGCCCTCCCAGATGTGCTCGGCCCGCTGGCTGACGCAGTAGACCGCGCCGCGCGGGGTCTGCAGCACCTTGCCCGCCCCGCAGATCAGCTGCCGGGTGACCAGGAACGGGATCAGCACGTCGGCCAGCCGGGAGAACTCGCCGTGCCGGGCCACGCAGTAGTTCTCGTGGCAACCGTAGGAGTTCCCGGCCGAGTCGGTGTTGTTCTTGAAGAGGTAGACGTCGCCGGCGATGCCCTCCTCGTGCAGCCGCCGCTCGGCGTCCACCAGGAGGCCTTCGAGGATGCGCTCGCCGGCCTTGTCGTGCGTCACGAGCTCGACCACGTCGTCGCACTCGGGGGTGGCGTACTCGGGGTGCGAGCCCACGTCGAGGTAGAGCCGTGCGCCGTTGCGCAGGAAGACGTTGCTGCTGCGGCCCCAGGAGACGACCCGGCGGAACAGGTACCGCGCCACCTCGTCCGGCGACAGCCGCCGCTGCCCGCGGAACGTGCAGGTCACGCCGTACTCGTTCTCCAGCCCGAAAATCCGGCGGTCCATGAGCACTCCATTCTGGTCGGAGCTGTCCGAAACCGCCTCCACGACGACTGGGCCGCCGCAGGGGCACCGGGGTCCCGTACGACGGCGTTCCGGCCGCCGTGCGGGACCCCTCAGGCACTGCTACTCCGGCGCGGTGTCCGCCGGGGTGTCCTCGTCGTCCGCCTCGGCGGACTGGTCCCCGTCGAGCAGCCGGCCGAGCTGGTTGCCGAGGATCCGCTTGAACTTGCGCTGCTGGAACCGCTGCCGGTCGAGGACCGCGACCTCCAGCTGCTCCGGGGTGAGGCTGCGCGGGCTTCCGCCGTTGGGGTCGCGGGCGAGCGAGTCGACCGCGACCTTCACCGCCTCGGTGAGGCTCAGGCCCACGCGGTGGCGCTGGCCGAGGTAGTTGCCGATGGAGTCGGCGTTGCCGCCGACCACCACGTAGTTCTTCTCGTCGACGACCGAGCCGTCCGGCGTGAGCCGGTAGATCTGGTCGTTGTCGGCGGTCCGGCCGACCTCGGCCACGATCAGCTCGACCTCGTACGGCTTCTCCCCGACCGAGGAGAAGATGGTGCCCAGGGTCTGGGCGTACACGTTGGCCAGGCCCCGGGCCGTGACGTCGGCCCGGTCGTAGGAGTAGCCGCGCAGGTCGGCGTAGCGGACGCCGCCGATGCGCAGGTTCTCGAACTCGTTGTAGCGCCCGACCGCCGCGAAGGCGATCTTGTCGTAGATCTCGGAGACCTTGTGGAGCGCTCTGGAGGTGTTCTCCGCGACGAAGACGATGCCGTCGGCGTAGGTGAGCACGACCACGCTGCGGCCGCGCGCGATGCCCTTGCGGGCGTACTCCGCGCGGTCCGCCATGGCCTGCTGGGGCGAGACGTAGAACGGTGTCGACACCGGCGGTCGTCCCTTTCCTGTGAGGTGATGGCTAGATCAGCGGGGCCTGCGGGCCGTTGGGTCGGGCCAGCCGCTCGTCGGTGATGGCGACGGCGACCTCGGTGACCTCCGCCTCGGTGAGCCGGCGGAAGCCGTCCTGGGTGATCAGCGAGACGATCGGGAAGATCTTGCGGGCGAGGTCCGGACCGCCGGTGGCGGAGTCGTCGTCGGCCGCGTCGTAGAGCGCCTGGACGACCAGGGTGACGGCCTGGTCGGCCGTCAGGCCCTCGCGGTAGAGCTTCTTCAGCGAACCGCGGGCGAAGACCGAGCCCGAGCCGGTGGCGGCGAACCCGCGCTCCTCGGAACGGCCGCCGGTGACGTCGTAGTTGAAGATCCGGCCGCGGCCGAGGTCCAGGTCGTAGCCGGCGAACATCGGCACGACCGCGAGGCCCTGCATCGCCATGCCGAGGTTGCCCCGGATCATGCTGGTGAGGCGGTTCGCCTTGCCCTCCAGCGAGAGCGTGGTGCCCTCGATCTTCTCGTAGTGCTCCAGCTCCAGCTGGAACAGCCGGACCATCTCGACCGCGAGGCCCGCGGTGCCGGCGATGCCGACCGCGCTGTACTCGTCGGCCGGGAACACCTTCTCGATGTCGCGCTGGGCGATCACGTTGCCCATCGTCGCCCGGCGGTCGCCCGCGATCACCACGCCGCCGTCGAAGACCGCGGCCACGATCGTGGTCCCGTGCGGCGCCTCGACGACCGAGCCCTCGGGGAGCCCGCGGTGGCCGGGGATCAGCTCCGGCCGGTGCTCGGCGAGGAAGTCGAGGAACGAGGAGGACCCCGGGGTCAGGAAGGCAGCCGGTAGACGCCCGGTGCCACGAGTGTTGGCTTCCACACGATTCCTTCCAGGTAGTTTGAAGCGCGCATTGCCCGCACCCTACCCGCCCGACGATCACTGTCCGCAGGAGGTGGGGAGGTGCCGGGCGGCCGGGCGGCGAGTGCCGCCCGACCGCCCTCGACGGTCACGACCGTGAATTCCCGAATACCGGGGACGGACTATTGACCGCCCTTCTGCACGAATCCGCGGACGAAATCCTCCGCGTTCGATTCCAGCACCTCGTCGATTTCGTCCAGCACCGCGTCGACGTCGTCGCCCAGCTTTTCCTGGCGCTCCTTGAGGTCCTCGGAATTCTGCGTTTCCGCGGCCTGCTCCTCGACCTCCTCGGAGGAGCGGTTTGCCCGCTGCTGGCCGCCGCCGGTGTCCTTGCTCGCCATTTCCCTCACCCCGCTCGAATCGTCTGGCACGGTTTGGTCGGTTGGGTCGTTGCCGGTTGGCACCGACCCTATACACAAGGTGCGACTGCCGCTCCCGGTTTGCCGGTGGCGCTTCCTGTCCAACACCCGCTGCCACCCCGGATGATTCCCATTCGGCGGACGTTCACCCGTGGTGATCGAAAAGTTACCCGCCGGCCAGGACCCGCAGCAGGTCCTCCGCCGTGCGGCAGCGGTCCAGCAGCTCCTTGACGTGGTTGCGGGTGCCGCGCAGCGGCTCCAGGGTGGGCACCCGCTGCAGCGAGTCCCGGCCCGGCAGGTCGAAGATCACCGAGTCCCAGGAGGCCGCCGCGACGTGGTCGGCGTACTGCTCCAGGCAGCGGCCGCGGAAGTAGGCCCTGGTGTCCTCCGGCGGCTTGGTGACGGCCCGCTCGACCTCGTCCTCGGTGAGCAGCCGCTCGAAGCGTCCGCGGGCCGCCAGACGGTTGTAGAGGCCCTTCTCGGACCGCACGTCGCTGTACTGGAGGTCGACCAGGTGCAGCCGCGGGTTGGACCACTCCAGGCCGTCCCGGCTGCGGTAGCCCTCCAGGATCTCCCGCTTGGCGATCCAGTCCAGCTGCCTGGACAGCGACATCGGGTCCCGCTCCAGCCGGCCGAGGACGTCCTCCCAGCGCGTCAGCACGTCCACCGTCTGCTCGTCCGCGTCGGTGCCGAAGCGGTCCTCGACGTACTTGTGGGCCAGCTCGAAGTACTCGAGCTGGAGCTGGACGGCGGTGAGCTTGCGCCCGTTGCGCAGGGTGATCAGGTGCTGGAGCGTCGGGTCGTGGGAGACCCGGTGCAGGGTGCGCACCGGCTGGTCGACGGCGAGGTCGGAGGCGATGAAGGAGTCCTCGATCATCGACAGGACCAGCGCGGTGGTGCCCAGCTTGAGGTAGGTGGAGATCTCGGAGAGGTTGGCGTCCCCGATGATCACGTGCAGCCGGCGGTACTTCTCGGCGTCCGCGTGCGGTTCGTCCCGGGTGTTGATGATGGGCCGCTTGAGCGTGGTCTCCAGGCCGACCTCGACCTCGAAGTAGTCCGCCCGCTGGCTGATCTGGAAGCCGTGCGCCGAGCCGTCCTGGCCGATGCCGACCCGGCCGGCGCCGGTGACCACCTGGCGGGAGACGAAGAACGGGGTGAGGTGGCGGACGATGTCGGCGAACGGCGTCGCCCGCTTCATCAGGTAGTTCTCGTGGGTGCCGTAGGAGGCGCCCTTGTTGTCGGTGTTGTTCTTGTACAGGTGGATGTTCTGCCCGTTGGGCAGCTCCAGGGCGCGCTGCGCGGCCGCCGCCATGATCCGTTCGCCGGCTTTGTCCCACAGCACGGCGTCGCGCGGGTTGGTGACCTCGGGCGAGCTGTACTCGGGGTGCGCGTGGTCCACGTAGAACCGGGCCCCGTTGGTGAGGATGACGTTGGCGAGGCCGATGTCCTCGTCGGTCAGCTGGCTGGCGTCCGCGACCTCGCGCGCCAGGTCGAAGCCCCGCGCGTCGCGCAGCGGATTCTCCTCCTCGAAGTCCCAGCGGGCCCGCCGTGCCCGGTGCATCGCCGCCGCGTAAGCGTTGACGATCTGGGACGAGGTGAGCATGGCGTTGGCGTTGGGGTGCCCGGGCACGGAGATCCCGTACTCGGTCTCGATGCCCATCACGCGCCGTACGGTCATGCGGCCCTCCTTGCCCGGTGCTCCGCCCCCGGCGGGCGGAACACGCTGACGTACCGCTGAACAACACCGGGCGCCGGCCATCTGCCCGCGAACGGTGGGTCGAGCCTAGAACCCGGCGCCGGACGGCGGGCCCCGAGACGCGCCGTCCGGCTGCGGGGCCGCGAGGCGCCACAGCCGGACGGTGTGCGTACAGCTCCGGGGACCGCTGCCCGGCCCGGGTAACCGTGTGCTTACAGGTACTGCCCCGTGTTGGCGACAGTGTCGATCGAGCGGCCGGACTCGGCGCCCTGCTTGCCGGTGACCAGCGTGCGGATGAAGACGATCCGCTCGCCCTTCTTGCCGGAGATGCGGGCCCAGTCGTCCGGGTTGGTGGTGTTCGGGAGGTCCTCGTTCTCCTTGAACTCGTCCACGCAGGCGGCGAGCAGGTGGGAGACGCGCAGACCGCGCTGGCCGTGGTCGAGGAAGTCCTTGATGGCCATCTTCTTCGCGCGGTCGACGATGTTCTGGATCATCGCGCCGGAGTTGAAGTCCTTGAAGTACAGGACCTCCTTGTCACCGTTGGCGTAGGTGACCTCCAGGAAGCGGTTCTCCTCGGTCTCGGAGTACATCCGCTCCACCACCGACTGGATCATCGCGGCCACCGTGGCCTCGACGGAGCCGTCGTGCTCCTTGAGGTCGTCCGGGTGGAACGGCAGCGACTCCTTGAGGTACTTGGAGAAGATGTCCTTCGCGGCCTCGGCGTCCGGGCGCTCGATCTTGATCTTGACGTCCAGCCGGCCGGGCCGCAGGATCGCCGGGTCGATCATGTCCTCGCGGTTCGAGGCGCCGATGACGATGACGTTCTCCAGGCCCTCCACGCCGTCGATCTCGGCGAGCAGCTGCGGGACGATGGTGTTCTCCACGTCCGAGCTGACACCGGAACCGCGGGTGCGGAACAGCGACTCCATCTCGTCGAAGAAGACGATGACGGGCGTGCCCTCGCCCGCCTTCTCCCGGGCCCGCTGGAAGACCAGGCGGATCTGCCGCTCGGTCTCGCCCACGTACTTGTTGAGCAGCTCGGGGCCCTTGATGTTGAGGAAGTAGCTCTTCCCCTGGGGGCGGCCGGTGACCTCGGCGACCTTCTTGGCCAGCGAGTTGGCGACCGCCTTGGCGATCAGCGTCTTGCCGCAGCCGGGCGGGCCGTAGAGCAGCACGCCCTTGGGCGGGCGCAGCTCGAACTCCTTGAAGAGGTCGGCGTGCAGGTACGGCAGCTCGACCGCGTCGCGGATCTGCTCGATCTGGTTGCTCAGGCCGCCGATCTGGCGGTAGTCGATGTCCGGGACCTCCTCGAGGACCAGCTCCTCGACCTCGGCCTTCGGCACGACCTCGTACACGTAGCCGGAGCGGGGCTCCAGCAGCAGGGCGTCCCCCGCCCGGATGGTGAGCTCGCGCAGCGGTTCGGCGAGCCGCACCACGCGCTCCTCGTCGGTGTGGCCGAGAACCAGGGCGCGCTCGCCGTCCTCCAGGACCTCCTTGAGGGTGACGATCTCGCCGATGCGCTCGAAGGCCATCGCGTCCACGATGTTGAGGGCCTCGTTGAGCATCACTTCCTGGCCGCGCCGAAGCTCGTCGAGGGCGACGTTGGGGCTGACGTTCACGCGGAGCTTGCGCCCACCGGTGAAGATGTCGGCGGTCCCGTCCTCGTTCGCTTCGAGGAAGGTGCCGAAGCCCGCCGGGGGCTGTGCCAGCCGGTCCACTTCCTCCTTGAGGGCCACGATCTGGTCGCGGGCCTCGCGCAGGGTGGAGGCGAGCCGTTCGTTCTGGGCGGTCACGCCCGCCAGGTTGGTCTGGAGCTCGACGATCCGCTCTTCGAGGATCCTCGAATTGCGCGGCGAGTCGGCGAGCTTGCGGCGCAGCACGGCGATTTCCTGCTCAAGGTACGAGACCTGAGCGGCCTCGTCGGAACCACGAGCGGGCCTGCCGGTGCTGCGGTTGTAGTCGTCATCGTGGGCTGCCACGGTCCTCACCTCCTCCGGGGAGCTGGACGCTTCCAGACCCTACCTGGGACCAGGGGTCCGTAAACCCCTAGATCAAGAAAGATGGAACGGGCGTGTCCGATCTTCGCCCCAGCGTGCTTCCCCTCTGCTAAGGGGATACCCACCGCGCACCGCCCAAAGCGGGCCAGATGTATCGTCGAGCGAAGCGATATCCGATCGCGACCACAACGCGAGGTCCGATCGTTGTACGAATGGCGGGATTGCTCCCAGAAATGGGCGACCCGGGACAGAAACGGCAGGGGACCATGTCGGTGACCGAGCAGACCGCGGCGGCGACCGAGGAGCTGGAGGTGTGGATCGACCAGGACCTGTGCACGGGCGACGGCATCTGCGTCCAGTACGCACCGGAGGTCTTCGAGCTCGACATCGACGGCCTCGCCTACGTGAAGGGGCCGGACGACGAGCTGCGCCAGCAGCCCGGGGAGACCGCCCCGGTGCCGCTGACGATCCTTCAGGACGTGGTGGACTCGGCGAAGGAGTGCCCCGGCGACTGCATCCACGTGCGCCGGGTCGCCGACCGGGTCGAGGTGTACGGCCCGGACGCGGAGTGACCCGCCCCGAGCCCCTCAGGTCTGGCTGACCGGGGCGGCGGCCTGGGAGCGTTCCCAGCCGCCGCCCTTGCGCGTCCAGGTGAGTTCCAGTGAGATGTCGGGCCGGAAGCGCGGCACGTCCTCGCTCGAATACCCCTGCGCGCGGCCGGTGATGGCGCCGTCCGAACGCACCGCGAGCCGGCTCACGGTGAGGTTCTCGCGCTCGGTGAGCAGGGTGGCCAGCACCGTCGGGCGCTCACCGGGGCCGAAGCCGAGCAGGAAGACGGCGTCCGGCGGGGTGCCGGTCTCGGTGGCGCAGTGCGCGGCGACCACGGTGCCCGGGCGGCCGTCAGCCAGCTCGGCGGGCACGCTGATCGCCGCCTTGACCGGGAACGGGCCGCAGTCGAGGGGCAGTTGGGCCTGGGCCGGGTCGGGGGCCGCGCTCGCGGCGAGGGCCTTGGGGGTGCCGTGGGCGGGCACCGGGGTGCCGGTCGCCGGGGAGGCGGCGAGGGCGGCGCCCGTCAGCGCGGCGCAGCCGGCCACGGAGAGGGCCCAGTGCCAGGGAGTGGTGCGCGCGTGCCCGGTCCGGGTGCCGCCGCGCGGTGTCTGCTGTCCAGCCGTCGCCTTCGTCCCGACCGCGGTCTCCACCAGGCGTCCCCTCCAGAGCTCCAGGAGCTGTCTGCGAGCGAGCATCGTCCCACACCCGGTCGACGGGAAGACCGAGGGGTGGCACGAGATCGCTCGTGCCACCCCTCCGCGGTGAGTGCGGGCTCAGCCCAGGTCGGGCTGGTCGCCCTCGACGGCGCGCGAGGCCTTGCGGGCCGCGGCGCGCTCCTGCAGGGTCGGCTCGGGCGACCCGCTGTCGTAGTCCTCGCCGTACGCGCCCTTGGCCGGACGGCGGCGGCGCAGCGGCGGCTCGACGCCGTCCGCCAGGCGGCGGGCGGTGAGCAGGAAGCCGGTGTGGCCGATCATCCGGTGGTCCGGGCGGACGGCCAGGCCCTCCAGGTGCCAGGTGCGGACCATGGTCTCCCAGGCCTGCGGCTCGGTGAAGGTGCCGTGCTCGCGCAGCGCCTCGACGGTCTTCGACATCTGCGTGGTGGTGGCCACGTAGCAGCAGATGAGGCCGCCGGGGACGAGCGCCTTGGAGGCGACGTCCAGGCACTCCCAGGGGGCCAGCATGTCGAGGATGACGCGGTCGACGTCGGTCTCGACCAGGTTGTCCTGGAGGTCGCCGACGGTGAGCTTCCACGCCGGGTGCGGACCGCCGAAGTAGCGCTCGACGTTGCCCTGGGCGATGTCGGCGAAGTCCTGCCGGCGCTCGTAGGAGGCCAGCATGCCCTGCTCGCCGACGGCGCGCAGCAGGTAGGTGCTGAGCGCGCCCGAGCCGACGCCGGCCTCGACCACGCGGGCACCCGCGAAGATGTCGGCCATCGCCAGGATCTGACCCGCGTCCTTGGGGTAGATCACGGCGGCGCCGCGCGGCATGGACAGGACGTAGTCGGGGAGCAGGGGGCGCAGCGCGAGGTACGGGACGTTCCCCGTGGTGCGCACGACCGTGCCTTCGGGGGCGCCGATCAGCTCGTCGTGGGGGAACGCACCCTTGTGGGTGTGGAACTGGTTCCCGGCCTGGAGCGTGAACGTGTAGTGGCGACCCTTGGGGTCGGTCAGCTGGACCTGGTCCCCGACCTGGAAGGGCCCGCGTCGGCGGGCGGCACCGGTCGGTTCGGACATGCGGACAATCCTAAGGGAAGCGGAGCGTCCCGCCCGACCACGGTGATCATCCGGTCCGCCCGGGCGGGCGGCTCAGCGCCCGGAGACGGCGGCGGTCAGGCGCTGCTCGATGTCGCTGAGCGCCGCGACGCCGTACACCCGGCCGTCCGCCTCGACCACCAGGTACTCCCCGGCCGGGGTGGTCTGGACGGCCCGCAGCAGGTCCTCGCCGCCCAGGTCGGCGTCCAGCCGCAGCCCGGGTTCGAGGTCGCGGGAGAGCGGGCCGACGGCCACCCAGGGGCGGCGGTGCTCGGGTACGGCCCGGACGGCGGACTCGCGGACGAGGGCGATCGGCTCGCCCCGGCCGTCCACCACGACCACGGCGCCGGCCTGGGCCTCGTGGGCGCGGCGCATCGCCTCGCCGAGCGGGGTGTCGGCGGTGACCTCGACGGCCCGGCGGGCGAGGTCGCGCAGCCGCAGGCCGGGCAGCGCCTCCTTGAGCCGGGCGTTGCGCACGCTGCCGGTGGCACCGTTCCAGATGATCGCGGCGAGCACGGCGGCCAGCACCGCGTCGACCAGGGTGTCGGTGGTGGTGCGCTCGACCCCGCGGGCGGCGCTGACCAGCGGCAGGCCGAACAGCACGACGACGGCCAGCGCCCGGCCGACCCAGGCGGCGGCCACCGTGCCGGTCATCGGCTTGCCGGTGACCGCCCAGACGACGGCGCGCAGCATCCGCCCGCCGTCCAGCGGCAGGCCGGGCAGCAGGTTGAAGGCGGCGACGACCAGGTTGGACACCATCAGGCCGGTGAGCAGCACTCCGGGCACGCTGGACAGGTCCACGGCCCGCACCCCGAGGTAGAACAGGCCGCCGAGCACGAGCGAGAGCAGCGGGCCGACGAAGGCCAGCCAGAACTCGCGCCAGGGCGTGGTGGCCTCGTTCTCGATCTCGGAGACGCCGCCGAAGAACTGCAGCTGGATCCGCCGCACGCCGAGCTTGTAGCGCAGCGCGACCAGGGTGTGGGCGAGCTCGTGGACCAGGACGGAGGCGTAGAAGGCGACCGCGAAGGAGAACGCGACCAGGTAGCGGGCGCCGCCGAGGTCGGGGAGCACGTCGTCCAGCTGTCCGCCGAACACCCAGGTGATCAGCGCGGCGATGACGAACCAGGAGGGGGTGACGTAGATCGGCACGCCGAACGGCCGGCCCATCAGGAGGCCGCCGCGGCGCTCCGGCGGCTGCCCGGCCGGGCGCCCGCGGTCGTCCCGCGGCGGCTGGTCGGAGGTCTGCTGCCCCCTGCTGTCGCTCACCGTGATCCCTTCGGTCGTCTCCCCCGTCGTGCCCCGGTGCGCCCACGCTACGTGATCGCGGCCCTCCGGCGCCGTGCGCCCCTCTCTCCGGCTCATACCCGTTGTGCGGGGTCCCGGCAGCACGGTGGCAGCGGGATGACAGCGAAGGGCAATAGGGTCATAGCCATGCAGCAGACCGACACCACCGCCGCCCCGGAGGCCCCGGAGCGCCCGGCCGCGCCGCCGACCGGCCTGTCCCCGTCCCGGGCGGGGGACTTCCTCACCTGTCCCCTGCTGTACCGGCTGCGGGTGATCGACCGGCTGCCCGAGCCGCCGAGCGCGGCGGCCACCCGGGGCACGCTGGTGCACGCGGTGCTGGAGCGGCTGTTCGACAGCCCGGCGGCCGAGCGCACGCCGGAACGGGCGCTGGGTCTGCTGCGCCCGCAGTGGGAGCGGCTGCTGGGGGAACGGCCGGAGCTGGGCTCGTTGTTCCCGGACGACCCGGACGGCGCCGCCCTCACCCGCTGGCTGGCGGACGCCGAGAAGCTGGTCGGCCAGTGGTTCCGGCTGGAGGACCCGACCCGGCTGCACCCGGTGGAGCGCGAGCTGTACGTGGAGACGGCCCTGGAGTCGGGGCTGCTGCTGCGCGGCTACATCGACCGGGTCGACGTCGCCCCGACCGGCGAGGTCCGGCTGGTGGACTACAAGACCGGCCGGGCGCCCTCGCGGGACTTCGAGGGCAAGGCGATGTTCCAGATGAAGTTCTACGCACTGGTGGTGTGGCGCTGGAAGGGCGTGATCCCCAAGCGCCTCCAGCTGGTCTACCTCGGCGGCGGCGGGGACGTGGTCAGCTACGACCCGGACCAGGCCGACCTGCTCGCGGTGGAGCGCAAGCTGCAGGCGCTCTGGGAGCGGATCACCCACGCGGTGGCCACCGGGGACTTCCCGGCCACCCGCAACCGCCTCTGCGACTGGTGCGACCACCAGGCCAGCTGCCCGGAGTTCGGCGGCACGCCGCCGCCGTACCCGCTGCCGCTGGCCCGTACGTCTGATGAAGACGATCCCACGGGGGATCCGATGAGCAAGGAGTCCTAGTGACGATCCGAGTGCTGCTGGTCGACGACCAGCCGCTGCTGCGCACCGGTTTCCGGATGATCCTGGAGGCCGAGTCCGACCTGGTGGTGGTCGGTGAGGCCGGCGACGGTCAGCAGGCGCTGGACCAGGTGCGGGCGCTGCAGCCCGACGTGGTGCTGATGGACATCCGGATGCCGCGGATGGACGGCGTCGAGGCGACCCGCCGGATCGCCGGCCCGGGGCGGGACGGCCCGGCCAAGGTGCTGGTGCTGACCACCTTCGACCTGGACGAGTACGTGGTGGAGGCACTGCGCGCGGGCGCCAGCGGCTTCCTGCTGAAGGACGTCCCGGCCGAGGAGCTGGTGCAGGCGATCCGGGTGGTCGCGGACGGCGCGGCGATGCTGGCGCCGAGCATCACCCGCCGACTGCTGGACATGTACGCCACCAAGCTGCCCTCGGGCGACGAGGCGCCGCCGCAGGCGCTGGGCGCGCTGACCGACCGTGAGCTGGAGGTGCTGAAGCTGGTGGCGCGCGGGCTCTCGAACGCGGAGATCGCGGCCGAGCTGTTCGTCAGCGAGACCACGGTGAAGACCCACGTCGGCCATGTGCTGACGAAGCTGCAGCTGCGCGACCGGGTGCAGGCGGCGGTGTACGCGTACGAGAGCGGCCTGGTGCGCCCGGGCACCCTGTAGGCGGCCCGCGGGCCCGCCGCAGCCCCTCCCGGCCCGCAGTGGCCCGCGGTGGCCCGCAGTGGCCCGCAGTGGCCCGCGGAAACGTGACGGCGGCCCGTCCGCTCCCCCGGTGACGGGGGAGCGGACGGGCCGCCGTGCCGCGTTCGCTACTTGGTGCGGCCGATCTCCCAGAAGCGGAAGACGCCGGTGGTGTCGACGGTGGACTCGACACCGGTGACGTACGAACGGAACGCGTAGAAGGCCTTGTTCTGGTACAGCGGGATCAGCGGCGCGTTCTCGGCCTCGATCTGCTGGATCTGGCCGTAGCCGGCCGCGGCCGCGCTGCGGTCGGCCTGCTTGAGCGCGTCCGGGACCAGCTTGCCGCTGATCCGCGGGTCGTCCCAACCGTGGTGGTAGGCACCGCCGTTGACCAGCAGCGGGGCGATGTAGTTGTCCGGGTCGGGGTAGTCTGCGAACCAGCCGATCACGTACGCCTGGTACTTGCCGTCGGCCCAGCCCTTCTTGTAGGCCTCCCAGTCCGCCTCCTGCTGGACGGTGACCTGGAAGAGGCCGCCGGCCTCCAGCTGCTTCTTGAGGGTGTCGGCCTCGTTGCTGCCGGCCCGCGAACGGGACCAGGTGAGGTTGAGCTTGACCGGGGTCTGGACCTTGGCGTCGGTCAGGATCTTCTTGGCCTTGGCCACGTCCTGGTCGCCGTAGCGGTCGAAGAAGGCGGTGGTGTGGCCGGTGACGCCGGCCGGGACCATCGCGTAGAGCGGCTGGACGGTCCGGGCGAAGACGTCGCGGGCGAGCGCCTTGCGGTCCACCAGCTGTGCGGCGGCCTGGCGGACGGCGACGTTGCCGCCGACCGGGTCCTTGGTGTTGAAGACCAGCGAGCGGGTGTCGTTGCTGTCGCCCTCGGTCACCTGCAAGTCGGCCTTGCCGCCCTGCTGGTCGGAGCGGATCTGGGCGGCGGTGTTCGGCTCCAGGCTGTTGTCGGTGAGGTCGACGTCGCCCTTGTCCAGCGCGGCCTTCAGGTCCTCGGCCTTGTCGAAGTACCGCACGGTGAACTTGTTGTTCCGCAGCTTGGCGTCGCCGGTGAACTTGTCGTTGGGCAGCAGCACGACCTTGCCCAGCTGCTTGCCGGCCATCTCGACCGAGTCGACGCGGTACGGGCCGGAGCCGATCACCTTGTCGTTGGCGAGCGCCTTGTCGGCCGGGAAGACCTGGTGGTCCACGATGGCGCCGGCCGGGCTGGCCAGCTTGGCCGGCAGGGTGGCGTCGGGCGTGTTCAGGTGGAAGAGCACCTCGGTGTCGCCCTTGGCCTCGACCGACTTGATCGAGGAGAGCAGGGAGACCGGGCCGCCCGGGTCGTTGATCTTCTTGACCCGCTCGATCGAGAAGACCACGTCCGCGGCGGTCAGCGGGTGACCGTTCGAGAACTTCAGCCCGGACCGCAGGGTGCAGTGGTACTCGGTGGCGTCGCCGCCGGTGAACTCACAGGACTGCGCGGCGTCCGGGGTGGGCGTGCTGGCCGCGGCGGGGAAGGCCAGCAGCGACTGGAAGGTGTTGCGCAGGACCAGCCAGGAGCCGGAGTCGTAGGAGACCGCGGGGTCCAGCACGCCGCTCAGCTGGGCGGTGCCCATGGTGATCGACTTGCCGCTGTCCCCCTTCACGGCGTCGGTCACCGATCCGCAGCCGGCCACCGTCACGGCGACCAGACCGGCACAGCCGAGTACTGCGAGGCGTTCAGCTGAAGTCTTCACGGGGCGCGTCCTTATCGGTGGCACGAAACCCGAGTAGCGTGCCATATCGAACACGCACGACCGATACCCGCGAAGATGACGTTTGGGAAACGGCGCGGTGGGGCATCACGGCACGCCCGACGAGATGTCAGCCAATGCCCGTTTTCTCCCCCGAACCCCCGGGGCGGGAGCCCCGCCGGACTCCGTACCGGCCGGTAAGGGCGGTCGGCAATGAGATGACAATCACACTCGCGAGGGCCCTCTCCCTCAGACCCGCGAGGCCACCAGCGAACGCAGCAGGTCGAGGTCGACCTGTTCCAGCGAGGGCAGCACCAGCCGTCCCGGAGCCGGCTCGATCACCGCCACCGAGGGCACCGCGACCACCGGACAGCCGGCCGCCTCGCCCGCGCGCACGCCGGTCGGGGTGTCCTCGACCACCACGCAGCGGGCCGGCTCCGCGCCCAGCCGACGGGCCGCCTCCAGGTACGGGTCCGGGAACGGCTTGGTGCGCGCCACCTCGTCCCCGCCGATGGTGAAGGCGAAGTGGTGGGCGCCCAGGGAGCGCAGCACGATGTCGATCACATGCCGGTGCGAGGCGGACACCATCGCGGCCGGGATCCCGTGCGCGGCAAGGGTGTTGAGCAGCCGCTCGGCGCCCGGCATCAGTGGCACGCCGTCGGCCAGCAGGTCCACGAAGCGCTGGTTGACCAGCACGCCCAGGTCGGCCGGGGCGATGTCCGCGCCGGTCCGGGCGACCAGGTAGTCCATCACCCTGGTCATCGGTCCGCCGACCACGTGCGCCCGGTCCGCCTCGTCCAGCTGGTGCCCCAGCTCGGCGAAGAGCGAGACCTCGGCCTGCCACCAGAAGTCCTCGGTGTCCACCAGCGTGCCGTCCATGTCCAGCAGCACCGCCTGCAGGCCGCGGTCGTCGCCGTGGTCGAGGACGCGGGTGGCAGTGGGGCTGGTGGTCATGGCGGGATCCCTTCGACAGGCCCCGGGCGGGCCCGGGGATGGCACGGGCCGGCCCGCTGGTCAGCGGACCGGCCCGTTCAGGATCATCAAGGATACGCCCGCTTCGTCCGGAAAGAGCGAACGGAGAAGGACGTACGGGTTACCGCGCGTTGAAGTACTTCGCCTCCGGGTGGTGGATCACGATCGCGTCGGTGGACTGCTCGGGGTGCAGCTGGAACTCCTCGGAGAGCACCACGCCGATCCGCTCGGGCTTCAGCAGCTCGGCGATCTTGGCGCGGTCCTCCAGCTCGGGGCAGGCCCCGTAGCCGAGCGAGAAGCGGGCGCCCCGGTACTTGAGCGCGAACATGTCCTTGACGTCCTGCGGGTCCTCGCCGGAGAAGCCCAGCTCGTAGCGGACCCGGGCGTGCCAGAACTCGGCCAGCGCCTCGGCCAGCTGCACCGACAGGCCGTGCAGCTCCAGGTAGTCGCGGTAGGAGTTCCCGGCGAACAGCTCGTTGGCCGCCTCCGAGATCCGGTTGCCCATGGTGACCACCTGCAGGCCGACCACGTCCCGCACGCCGGACTCCTCCGGGCGGAAGAAGTCGGCCAGGCAGAGCCGGCGGCCACGGCGCTGGCGCGGGAAGGTGAAGCGGGTGCGCTCGGTGCCGTCCTCGTGGAAGACGATCAGGTCGTCGCCCTTGGAGTTGGCCGGGTAGTAGCCGTAGACCACGGCCGCCTCCAGCCAGCCCTCGGTCTGCAGCCGGTCCAGCCACGCCCGCAGCCGCGGCCGGCCCTCGGTCTCCACCAGCTCCTCGTACGACGGGCCCTCGCCGCTGCGTGCGGCCTTCAGGCCCCACTGGCCCTTGAACAGCGCGTCCTCGTCCAGCCAGGAGGCGTAGTCGGCGAACGGGATGCCCTTGACGATCCGGTCGCCCCAGAACGGCGGGGTGGGCACGGCGTTGTCGACGGCGACGTCGGAGCGGATCTGGCCGAGGTTGACCTCCGGCTCCGGCTCCTCCACCTCGACCCGGGCGTGCCGGCGCTGCTTGAGCTCCGGCAGGGTCGCGCCGGGCACGCCGCGCTTGACCGCGATCAGCGCGTCCATCAGCCGCAGGCCCTCGAAGGCGTCCCTGGCGTAGCGGACCTCGCCCTCGTAGATCTCGTGGAGGTCCTGCTCGACGTAGGCCCGGGTGAGGGCGGCGCCACCGAGGATCACCGGGTAGCTGGAGGCCAGCTTGCGCTGGTTGAGCTCCTCCAGGTTCTCCTTCATGATCACGGTCGACTTCACCAGCAGGCCGGACATCCCGATCACGTCCGCCTTGTGCTCCTGCGCGGCGTCCAGGATCGCCGAGACCGGCTGCTTGATGCCCAGGTTGACCACGTTGTAGCCGTTGTTGGACAGGATGATGTCGACCAGGTTCTTGCCGATGTCGTGGACGTCGCCCTTGACGGTGGCGAGCACGATGGTGCCCTTGCCCTCGCTGTCGGACTTCTCCATGTGCGGCTCCAGGTGGGCCACTGCGGTCTTCATCACCTCGGCGGACTGGAGCACGAACGGCAGCTGCATCTGGCCGGAGCCGAAGAGTTCGCCGACCACCTTCATGCCGGCCAGCAGGGTGTCGTTGATGATCTCCAGCGCCGGGCGCCCGGCCAGCGCCTCGTCCAGGTCGGCCTCCAGGCCGGCCCGCTCGCCGTCGATGATCCGGCGCTGCAGCCGCTCCTCCAGCGGGAGCGCGGCCAGCTCCTCCGCCTTGGAGGCCTTGACCGAGGCCGAGGAGACGCCCTCGAACAGCTCCAGCAGGCGCTGCAGCGGGTCGTAGCCGTCCCGGCGACGGTCGTAGACCAGGTCGAGGGCGGCCTCGCGCTGGTCCTCGGGGATCCGGGAGATCGGCAGGATCTTGGAGGCGTGCACGATCGCCGAGTCCAGACCGGCCTCCACGCACTCGTGCAGGAAGACCGAGTTGAGCACCACGCGGGCGGCCGGGTTGAGGCCGAAGGAGATGTTCGACAGGCCGAGCGTGGTCTGCACCTTCGGGTGCCGGCGCTTGAGCTCGCGGATCGCCTCGATGGTCTCGATGCCGTCCCTGCGGGACTCCTCCTGGCCGGTGGCCAGGGTGAAGGTGAGGCAGTCGACCAGGATCGAGCCCTCGTCGATGCCGTAGTCGGCGGTGAGCTCGGCGATCAGCCGCTCGGCGATCTCCACCTTGGTGTCGGCGGTGCGGGCCTGGCCCTGCTCGTCGATGGTCAGCGCGATCAGGCCGGCGCCGTGCTCGCGGGCCAGCGAGGCGATCCGGCCGAAGCGCGAGTCGGGGGCGTTGCCGTCCTCGTAGTTGACCGAGTTGAGCACCGCGCGGCCGCCGAGCGCCTCCAGGCCGGCCCGCAGCACGTCCGGCTCGGTGGAGTCCAGCACGATCGGCAGGGTGGAGGCGGTGGCCAGCCGGCCGGCGATCTCCTTCATGTCGGCGACGCCGTCGCGGCCGACGTAGTCCACGCAGAGGTCCAGCAGGTGCGAGCCGTCCCGGATCTGGTCGCGGGCGATCTCCACGCAGGCCTGCCAGTCGCCGGCCAGCATCGACTCGCGGAACTTCTTCGAGCCGTTGGCGTTGGTGCGCTCGCCGATCGCCAGGTAGGAGGTGTCCTGGCGGAACGGCACCGCCTGGTACAGCGAGGCGGCGGAGGGCTCGGGCTGCGGCCGGCGCGCGGTGAGCTCCCGCCCCTGGACCCGCTCCACCACGGCGCGCAGGTGCTCGGGCGTGGTGCCGCAGCAGCCGCCGACCAGCGAGAGGCCGTACTCACGGGTGAACACGTCGTGCGCCTCGGCCAGTTCGGCCGGGCTCAGCGGGTAGTGGGCGCCGTCCTTGCCGAGCACCGGCAGGCCCGCGTTGGGCATGCAGGACAGGCCGATCCGGGCGTTCTTGGCCAGGTAGCGCAGGTGCTCGCTCATCTCGGCGGGGCCGGTGGCGCAGTTGAGGCCGATGTAGTCCACCCCGAGCGGCTCCAGCGCGGTGAGCGCGGCGCCGATCTCGGAGCCGAGCAGCATGGTGCCGGTGGTCTCCACCGTGACCTGCACCAGCACCGGCAGGTCCAGTCCGGCCTCGGCCAGGGCGCGCTTGGAGCCGAGGATGGCGGCCTTGGTCTGCAGCAGGTCCTGGCTGGTCTCGACCAGCAGCGCGTCGGCGCCGCCCGCGATCAGACCGGCCGCGTTCTGCTGGAAGCCGTCGCGCAGCGTCGCGTACGGGGCGTGGCCGAGGGTCGGCAGCTTGGTGCCGGGGCCGATCGAGCCGAGCACCCAGCGGATGCGGCCGTCGGCGGCGCTGTGGCCGTCGGCGCACTCGCGGGCGATCCGGGCTCCGGCCTCGGACAGCTCGAAGATCCGCTCGGAGATCTCGTACTCGCCGAGGGCCGCGAAGTTGGCGCCGAAGGTGTTGGTCTCCACGCAGTCCACGCCCACGCCGAAGTAGGCCTCGTGGACGGAGCGGACGATGTCGGGCCGGGTGATGTTGAGGACCTCGTTGCAGCCCTCGAGGTTCTGGAAGTCCTCCAGCGTCGGGTCCTGCGCCTGGAGCATGGTGCCCATCGCACCATCGGCGACCACCACCCGGGTGGCGAGCGCTTCACGCAGGGCGTTCGCGCGACTCTGCTGAGTGATGGACGGGTCGGCTGCAGTGGCCATGGGGCTTCTCCCTGGTGCGACGGCTGTCGGCTTTGCACGCCCGCTTGGTCGGGCACGCACGTGGCCAGCGTATCCGGCCGACGGGTCGGCTTGCGGACCCATTCCGTATCCTGAGCGCTCGACCGCAAGGGGGGAGCAAGTGCGTGACGCGGTTCCGGGCCTTCGGGCGGCAAACCGGCAAGACCCTGACGGCCCCGTTCCGGGGGCTGCGTGACCGCTGGCGCCGGTGGTCCCGGTGGCGGCGGGCCCTGTTGGTCCTGGCCCTGGTGGCGGCCGTGCCGGTCGCCGCACTGGGCTCGCTGTTCGTCTCGATCCGACTGCACTACTCGGGTGAGCCCGCCGCCGAGGCCCGCACCCGGGGCCGGGACGCGGTCTGGCTCGGCCACGCCTGGGTGGACGGCCGCAAGACCGAGGCCGACGTCGACGCCCTCGTCCGGCAGCTCTCCGGCACCGGCGTTCGCGACCTGTACGTGCACACCGGCCCGCTGGAGCACGACGGCTCGCTGCCGCCCGCCGTCCACCCGCGGGCCCGCTGGTTCACCGACGCCGCGCACCGGGCGCTGCCGGGCGTACGGCTGCAGGCCTGGCTGGGCGACGAGGTCAAGCCGGAGAAGGACGCCCTGGACCTGGAGGACGCGCCCACCCGGGACCGGGTCACCGCCTCCGCCCGGCAGGTGCTCGACCTCGGCTTCGACGGCGTGCACTTCGACCTGGAGCCGATCCGCCCCGGTTCGGCCGGCTGGCTGGCCCTGCTCGACCGGGTCCGCCCGGTCACCGCGGCGCGCGGCGCCGTGCTCTCGGTGGCGGCCCCGCAGATCGACCCCGTCCCGGGCCTGCACACGGCCGGCATCCTGCTCACCGACCACGGCAAGTGGTGGGACCGGGCGTACTTCGCCGCCACCGCCCGCCGGGTCGACCAGATCGCCGTGATGACCTACGACACCTCGATGCCGACCGAGCCGCTGTACGGCGGCTACGTCGCCCAGCAGACCGAGCTCGCCCTGCGGGCCACCCCGGCCGACGTGGACCTGCTGATCGGCCTGCCGTTCTACTGGGACGACAAGTGGGGCCACTGGGGCCGCGCCGAGACCGTCGACGCGGCCGTCCGCGGTGTCCGGCTCGGCCTGGGCCGCCAGGACCTGCGGCGGCCCCGCTTCGGCGTCGCCCTGTACGTGGACTTCGCCTCGACGCCGGAGAACTGGGCGTCCTACCGGCGCGGCTGGGTGGACGCGACGTAGCCCCCCCTTCGGGATCCGGCCGGCCTGGTCAGGCGGCCATCCGGTGGGCCAGCGCGCCCAGGTAGCGGTGCACGGTCGCGTCCTCACCGGTGACGTAGTGCGAGACGGCCCGGTAGAGCGGCCGGCGGACCTCGCCGCGTTCGGTGACGGTCAGCGAGCAGCCCGGCCCGGCCGGGGTGAGCACGTACGTCCAGGTGCCGCCGTACGGCAGGTCCGGGTCGGCGATGCCGGTGACCAGCCGGCGCGGGGCCTCGCTGGCCACCACCTCGTACGTGGTGTGCCCGTGCCGGTCGTACTCGCGCCAGCGCACCCGGCCGCCGGCCGCGGCGGGCAGCCGCTCGACGTGGGTGAGGCCCGGGCGCCAGGCCGGGTAGAGGTCGATGTCGGTCAGCACGTCCCAGACCGCGCCGGGCGCCTGGGCGAGGTCCAGGCCGCCCTCCGTGACGTGTTCCACCGGCAGCCGGCGCCCGGCCCGGTCCGCCGCCAGCACGGCGGCACCGGCCAGGGCGGCCACACCCGCGCCGGCGCCGATCCACAGCCATCGGTTCATCGCTCGGCCCCTTCCACCCGGCCCCCGCCCGTTCATCATCGCGCCGCCGGGCCGGGGCGGCACGCCCGTCGCGCTGCGCCACCGGGCGGACGCGGCCCGCGCCCGCCCGACGCCCTGACGGTCCGTCAGCCGCCCGGGGCGTGATATCCGCTGGATCGGGGCGGCCGGCTCCCCCAGACTGTCCCGGTGCCCGGCCGCGGAGCGCATCAAAGCCCGTAGGCTGGGCAGGTAGGGACCATGGGGCGAGGCGTTCCATGGGAGACGAGAGGTTCGACAGTCGGCAGCCGGCCCGTCGGCGCCCCGGCAAACCAGCCGGGGCGGCACCGGTCCAGCCGCCGACCGGAGGGAGACGCTGGGTGATCGAGCTGGAAGATGTTCCCGAGTTGATCGACCCGGTGATGGTCTGCGCCTTCGAGGGCTGGAACGACGCGGGCGACGCCGCCTCCGCGGCCCTGGCGCATCTGGACGAGACCTGGGGCGGCAAGGTGTTCGCCGCCCTGGACGCGGAGGAGTACTACGACTTCCAGGTCAACCGGCCCACGGTCTGGCTGGACGGCGGGATCCGCCGGATCACCTGGCCGACCACGCGGCTCTCGGTGATCCGGGTGACCGAGCCGACGACCAGGGACGTCGTGCTGGTCCGCGGCATCGAGCCGAGCATGCGCTGGCGCTCGTTCTGCAACGAGCTGCTGGGCTTCGCGCACGAGCTGGGCATCGAACTGGTGGTGATCCTGGGCGCGCTGCTGGGCGACACCCCGCACAGCCGCCCGGTGCCCGTCAGCGGGGTCACCTCCGACCCGGAGCTGGCCCGTCGGCTGGACCTGGAGGAGAGCCGCTACGAGGGCCCGACCGGCATCGTCGGCGTGCTCCAGGAGGCCTGCACGCACGCCGGGGTCCCGGCCGTCACGCTCTGGGCGGCGGTGCCGCACTACGTCTCGCAGCCGCCGAACCCCAAGGCCACGCTGGCCCTGATCAACAAGCTGGAGGACCTGCTGGACCTGCGCATCCCGCCGGGCGAGCTCGGCGAGGACGCCCGGGCCTGGCAGCTCGGTGTGGACCAGCTGGCCGCCGAGGACAGCGAGGTCGCCGAGTACGTCCAGCAGTTGGAGGAGGCGCAGGACACCGCGGAGCTGCCGGAGGCGTCCGGGGACGCCATCGCCCGCGAGTTCGAGCGCTACCTGCGCCGCCGGGAGAACGTCGGGCCGACCGGCGAGAAGCCGGTGTCCGGGCACGCCACGGCGGAGCGGCCGGCCGAGCCTGAGCCGCCGGGCGGCAGCCGGGAGAGCCAGGACGGCGCCGAGGAGGAGTAGTCCTCGGCGGGAGAACGCCGAAGGGGCGTCAGGACGACGGTCCTGACGCCCCTTCGGCGTTGTCGGCTCCCGGCCTACAGTGCGACGCCCAGCAGGGCGTCCACGGTGCGGCTCACCAGACCGGGCGCGCCGATGTCGGTACCGCCCCCGGCCTCCTGCCGCTCCGCCCAGCGGTCGACCGCGGCCAGCGCGGCGGGCGCGTCCAGGTCGTTCGCGAGCGCGGCGCGGACCTCGGCGAGCAGCTGCTCGGCCGGCGGGCCGTCCGGGCGGGAGACCGCGGCGCGCCAGCGGGCGAGGCGCTCGACGGCCTCGTCCAGGACGTCCTTGGTCCACTCCCAGTCCGCGCGGTAGTGGTGCGAGAGCAGCGCCAGGCGGATCGCCGCCGGGTCGACGCCCTCACGGCGCAGCGCCGAGACGAACACCAGGTTGCCGCGCGACTTGGACATCTTGTGGCCGTCCAGGGCGACCATGCCGGCGTGCACGTACGCCTTGGCGTACGGGTGGGTGCCGGTGGCGGCCTGGGCGTGCGCGGCGCCCATCTCGTGGTGCGGGAAGGAGAGGTCGCTGCCGCCGCCCTGGATGTCGAAGGACATGCCGAGGTACTGCAGCGCGATGGCGACGCACTCGATGTGCCAGCCGGGGCGGCCGTGGCCGAGCTCGGTGTCCCAGGCCGGCTCGCCGGGGCGGGCGGCCAGCCAGAGCAGGGCGTCCAGCGGGTTGCGCTTGCCCGGGCGGTCCGGGTCGCCGCCGCGCTCGGCGAAGACCGGGCGCATGGCCTCGCGGGTGAGGCCGGAGACCTCGCCGAAGTGCGGGTCGGCGTCGACCGAGAAGTAGATGTCGCCGTCCACCCGGTAGGCGGCGCCGGAGGCCAGCAGCTTCTGGACGATCGGGACGATCCACGGGATCGACTCGACGGCGCCGATGTAGTGCGCCGGCGGGAGCAGCCGCAGCGCGGTCATGTCCTCGCGGAACAGCGCGGTCTCGCGCTCGGCCAGGGCGGTCCAGTCCTGGCCGGTCTCGACCGCGCGCTGCAGCAGCGGGTCGTCCACGTCGGTCACGTTCTGGATGTAGAGGACGTCGTGGCCGGCGTCCTTCCAGACGCGCTGGACCAGGTCGAACGCGTTGTAGGTGGCGGCGTGGCCCATGTGGGTCGCGTCGTAGGGGGTGATGCCGCAGACGTAGATCCGGGCGGTGCCGTCCTGCGGCACGACCTCTCGGACCGTACCCGCTGCGGTGTCGTGGATGCGGAGGGGGAGCCCCTGACCAGGCAGGGCGGGAACCTCGGAGGCGGGCCAGGCATGCATGGAAACAACTTTAACCTTGCGAACATTTGAAAGCCTAACCAGTGCGCAAGATCGACTGGATTCGGTTCCTGTCATTGCCCGACCGCTTCCCGACTGGTATGGCGCGATTCTCCGGTCAATCAGTGACTGTTTCCGCCCTGGTCCGGGCAGGCATGAGCTCCCTGGTCCGGGCGGGCATGAGCGCCCGGCCGGCCCTGCCGCCGACCGGGCGCCCGGCTCCCCGGGGACGCGACCGGAGCCGCTACGGCCGCTGCCAGAGGGCCGGCACGTTCGGCGGCTCCCAGCCGACCATGGCGGTGTGCGCCTGGAGGCAGAGGTAGGAGACGCCGGAGTAGGTGACGCGGTCGCCCGCGCGGTAGGAGGTGCCGGGGGCCCAGCTGCCGCCCGGCGGCGTGCCGGGCGTCCCGGTGGGGGTGGCGGTGGGCGTGGGGCTCGGCGTGCCGGGGGTCTGCGGCACGTTCAGCACGAAGTCGTAGCTGCCCTCGCGCACCGGGCCGTTCTGCCGGACGTTCATCAGCAGCCGGGCGTCGTAGATGCTGTCGGTGCTGTTGCGCGGCTCGCCCGGGAAGTACAGCTGGGTGGTGACGACCGGGCGGCCGGGGGCCTGGAGCTTGACGTGGAGGTGCCGGGTGCGGCCCGGGTAGAGGCCGGGCACGATGGTGTCCAGCCGGAACGCGCCGTTCGCGCCGGTGAACTGGTGGCCGCGGAAGGTGTAGCCGACGTTGTCGTAGGCGCCGTTGCCGTCGGCCTGCCAGAAGTCCAGCAGCACCCCGGGGACGGGGCGGCAGGCGCGGCCGAAGACGTAGCCGCTGACGGTCAGCCGGGTGCCGGGGCCGTCGTCGACCATCGAGCCGCGCAGCGGGGAGTCGGGCTTGAAGTAGGGGCCCTCGGTCTGCTCGACCGTCGGGTCGTCGCCGTCGTGGCACTCGGGGGTGAGGTCCGGGGTCCGGCCGGTGCCGGCCTGCTCGCGGGCCAGTGCGGCCCCGCCGCCGATCAGCAGCGGGGCGGCCCCGAGCACGGCGGCGGCCTTCAGGACGGTCTTGCGGCTGATCATGCCGTCGGGCTCGGGCATGCGCCGTCTCCTTCTCGTGAGGCGGGGTGGTGGGGGCGGGCGGGGGTGGGGGCGGCCCTTGCCATGGTGGGGGCATGACAAGGGCCGGACCGGTCGCCCGCCCGTGCGCACCGGACCGGCCACCGGTGGCCAGCAGCAAAACTACGGGCCGTCCGGCGCCACCGCGATGGACATGATCCGGGGATCGTGGTGATTTCCGTCGACCCTGGCCCGGAACTCCCCCGGCGTCATCCCGGTCTCCCGCCGGAAGAAGCGGCAGAAGTACGCCGGATCCGCGAAGCCCGCCTCCTTGGCGACCTGACGGATCGTCAAATCCGTGCAAGCGAGCAGCCGTTTGGCCTCCAGGGTCTGCTGCCGGCGGATGAGACCGCCCGGGGTGCGGCCGGTGGCCTGCTTCACCAGGGTCTGCAAGTGCCCCGGGGAGACGCCGAGTTCCTGGGCGATGGAGGCCACCGAGTGCCGGACCCCGCCCGGCCGGGCGATCAACCGGGTGAAGGCGGCGGCGACTTCGGCCGGCCGGCCGGGCACCGCGGGGCGGTCGGCCGGGGCGCAGGCACGCAGCGCCCGGACGATCAGGATGTGCAGACTGGCCCGCAGCACGCCCTGGTAGCCGGGCGCCCTGGTCAGGAACTCGTGCTCCATGTCGGCGAACAGGGCGCCGATCGCCCCGGCCTGGTCGCCGAGCCCGCGGGCCGGGCGGGCGGCCAGCGCCCGTAAGGCGGCGAGGTCCTGCGGATGGCCGAGCAGGAAGTCCTCGTTGAACAGCAGGACCCGGCCGGTGAGGTCCTCGGCGTCCGCCCAGTAGTGCACCTGGCCGGGTGTGATCACGCACAACTGCGGTGGCTCCAGCGGCCGGTGGACCAGGTCCAGGACGTGGGCGCCGCGGCCGCCGGTGACGTGGACGATCTCGTGGAACGAGTGCCGGTGGGGGAAGCCCGCCCGGGAGAGCGGGCCGATCGCGTCGAAGCTGCCGATGGCGAAGGGGAGCACGTGCGGCAGCGGGACCTGCAGGCGGTGCAACGGCAGGTCCGGCGTGGTTCGGGGGGTGGGGGTGGTCCGTCGCGCGTCCATCGGAGCAGTGTGCGACCTGTTCCGGCGACAGGTCCAGACCATCGACCCGCCACCCTCACCGTCACCGCCCTGGGCACCGTCACCGTTGCCGCCCTGGGCACCCTCACCGTTGCCGTCAGGTCACCGCCGCCGTCAGGTCACCGCCACCGCCGACGCGCGGGCGCTCGCCCGACCGGCGGACGCTACACCGGCGGCCAGGGGATCGCGGGCCAGTCCTCGGAGGGCAGCGGGTGCCGACCGGAGCCGCGCAGCTCGGCGACCCGGGCCCGGGTGGCGTCCAGCTCCGCCTCGGTCAGGTGCGGGGCGAGCCGCTCGGCCAGCTCGCCGTCCAGCTGCCCGGCCAGTCGGGTCAGCACCTCCAGCGCCTCGGCGGGCAGCGGATCGCCCGCCCAACCCCACAGCAGGGTGCGCAGCTTGCCCTCGGTGTTGAAGGTGACGCCGTGGTCGATGCCGTACACCCGGCCGTCGGCGGCGGGGATCAGGTGGCCGCCCTTGCGGTCGGCGTTGTTGAGCACCGCGTCCAGGACGGAGAGCCGGCGCAGCCGCCGGTCGTCGTGGTGCACCAGCAGCGCGGTGCGCCCACCCTCGACCTCGGCCCGGACGATCGGCAGCCAGCCCTCCTCCGGGCCGCGCGGGTCCTGAAGCGCGAGCAGCGGCTCGGCGCCCGGATCCGGTTCGACCCACAGCTGCACCATGCCGGGCCCGTGCGGGCCGTCGCGCAGCACCGTGGGCGGGATCAGCGCCCAGCCGGTCGCGGCGGACAGCTCGTACGCGGCGACCTCGCGCCCGGCCAGCGTGCCGTCCGGGAAGTCCCAGAGCGGGCGCTCTCCGGCCACCGGCTTGTAGACGGCCTGCGCGCTCAGCGAGCCGTGCGCGACCGTGCAGTACAGCGCGGCGTTGGAGGCGTCGGTGAGCCGGCCGTGCACGGTCAGTTCGCCCTGGTGCAGCAGCGCGAGGGCGGTGGGCACGTCGGCGGCCAGTGCGGCGGCGGCCGCCGGGTCGGCCTGCGGCGGGGTCTCGGTGTTCAGCGCCGGTAGCCGTTCGCGCGCGGGCACAGGTGGCCCTCCGGGTCGAGCGGCAGGTTGCAGAACGGACAGGGCTTGCGGCCGGCCGCGACCAGGTCCAGCGCGCGCTTGGCGAACACCCGGGCCATCGCGCCCGACAGCCGCACCCGCAGCATGTCCGGGCCGGTGTCGTCGTCGGTGAAGACGGCCTCGGCGGCCTCCTCCTCGTCCTCCTCCTCGACCAGCGCCTGCGCCTCGACCACCAGGCAGCCGTCCACGCTGTCCCAGGCCAGGGCCATGGTGCCGACCCGGAACTCCTGCTCCAGCGGCAGGTCCAGCGGGGCGGTGTCGAGCAGGTCCTTCGGGGCGGTGGCCGGGATGGTGGCGTCGCCGCCGCTGCGCCGCAGCGCCTCGTCCAGGACCTCCTCGATGCGCTCGGCGAGCGCCGCGACCTGGGTCTTCTCCAGCAGCACACTGGTGATCCGGCCCCGGGCGCTGGCCTGCAGGTAGAACGCCCTGGCACCGGGCTGGCCGACGGTGCCGGCCACGAACCGTTCGGGCTGGTCGTAGAAGAAGACCTGACGGGGCACGCTCTCGCTCCGGATCGTGTCGGTCGGCGCGGATCCGCCGTGGGGGATCGCGGGTATTCGGACTCGTTAGTCACCCTACGACCTCCGGGCTCCGGCCGGGGAGCCGAGCCGACGGCCGCGGGCGGGGTGGCACTCGGGGGCTGGGGCGGTGCCGCCCGGACGGGTGCCCGGGGCTTGCGCCTGCGGGTTCGTCCGGCGGCGGCGCGGCACGGGGCCGCGCGAGGGGGCCGCGTGGGCCGCACGGCTCAGGCGGTGCCGCCGACCACCGCGTCCCCGGCCGGGGTGGCCGGGGCCGGGCCGGCCTTCGGCGCCAGCGAGGTGAGGTCGCCGGTGTCGCCCATTCTCAGCACGAAGGGCCGGTGCGGGGTGTAGCGGATCGCGGTGACCGAGCAGGGCTCGACGCTGATCCGCTGGAAGTGGTCCAGGTGCAGGCCGAGCGCGTCGGCCACCACCGCCTTGATCACGTCGCCGTGCGAGCAGGCGATCCAGACCGCGTCCTCGCCGTGCTCGGCGGCGATCTTCGCGTTCCACTCGCGCACCGCGCTCACCGTCCGGTGGCTCAGCTCGCGCAGCGACTCGCCGCCGGGGAAGGCCGCGGCGGCCGCGTGGTCCTGCACCGTGCGCCAGAGCGGCTCCTTGGCCAGCTCGGCCAGCGGACGGCCGGTCCACTCGCCGTAGTGGCACTCCCCCAACCGTTCGTCCTCGGCCGGCGGGGCCAGCTCGGGCCGGGCGGCCAGCAGCGGCTCCAGCGTCTGCCGGCAGCGCTCCAGCGGGCTGCTGACGGCCTGCGCCAGCGGAACGCCGGCCAGGCGGTCGGCCAGCGCGGCGGCCTGGGCGCGTCCGGTGTCGTCGAGGTCCACGCCGGGGGTCCAACCGGCCAGGATCCCGGCGGTGTTCGCGGTGGAGCGGCCGTGACGGACGAGCAGCAGGGTGGGCATGGGGCTTAGCCTACGGCCTCCGGACACGGCCGTGGGGGGAGGTCACCGTCCGGTTGCCCGTCCGACCGTCGCCCGTACCGGTGGTGCCTCCGGTGGCCCGCCGTCCCGGCCGGTGGGACGGCGGGCCCGGATCCGTGTCCGGGAGCCGTGATCGGGGACAATGGCCCGCATGATCGTCCACTGCGCCGCCTACGCCGCCGGCCGCCGGATCGAGGCCCCCGAGGACCTGCCGGGCGCGCTGGCCGCCGCCCGCGCGGCCGGACCGGACGGCTTCGTCTGGATGGGCCTGTTCGAGCCGACCGCCGAGGAACTCGAGCACGTCGGCAAGGAGTTCGCGCTGCACCCGCTGGCCGTCGAGGACGCCGTCAGCGCCCACCAGCGCCCCAAGGTCGAGGCCTACCAGGGCTCGCTGTTCGTCGCCCTGAAGACCCTCGGCTACGCCCCCGGCGCGCACGTCGTCACGATCGGCGAGGTGATGGTCTTCCTCGGCCCGGACTTCGTGATGACCGTCCGGCACGGCGAGGACAGCCCGCTCGGCGGCCTGCGGGACCGGCTGGAGCAGGATCCCGAGCTGCTGCGCTACGGCCCCAGCTCGGTGCTGCACTCCGTCGCCGACACCATCGTGGACGGCTACGTCGACGTGGCCACCGCCCTCCAGGCCGACCTGGACGAGCTGGAGTCGGACATCTTCGCCCCCGGCCGGGTCGGCCGCGACACCGCCGGCCGGATCTACGGCTACAAGCGCCAGGTGATGTCCGTGCGCCGTGCCACCGGCCCCCTGCTGGAGCCGATGCTGACGCTGGAGCGCGGCGCCCGCTTCGTCCGGTCCGAGACCGCGCCCTACCTGCGGGACGTCGCCGACCACGTGGCCCGGGTGAACGACCAGGTGGACGGCATGGACCGGCTGCTGTCCGACATCCTCAACGCCAACCTGGCGCAGGTCAGCGTGCAGCAGAACAACGACATGCGGAAGATCTCGGCCTGGGCGGCGCTGGCCGCCGTGCCGACGATGATCGCGGGCGTCTACGGGATGAACTTCGACCACATGCCCGAGCTGCACCAGCCCTGGGGGTACCCGGCCGTGCTGCTGCTGATGCTCGTGGTCTGCGTCGTCCTCCACCGGGTGTTCAAGCGGCACGACTGGCTGTAGTGCCGCCCGCCCGGCCCCTCGCCGTCACGCCAGACCGGCGCGCTCCAGCGCCTCGACGCCCGTGCGCAGCGCCCGGATCCGCTCGTCCAGGGTGAAGCCGGACGGCGCCAGGGTGAGCGTGGTGACGCCCGCGTCGGCGTAGGCCTGCATCCGGTCCGCGATCCGGGCGGTGTCGCCGATCAGCGAGGTGGCGTCGATCAGGTCGTGCGGGACGGCGGCCGCGGCGCCGGCGTAGTCCTTGGCCAGGTACTTCTCCTGGATCTCGTCGGCGGCCTGCTCGTAGCCCATCCGCCGGGTCAGCTGGTTGTAGAAGTTCTTCTCCTTGCTGCCCATGCCGCCGATGTAGAGCGCGGCGTACGAACGCAGCGCGTCCGCCCCGGCCTTGACGTCCTCGCCGACGGCGAGGTTGACGGTCGGGCAGAGGTCGAAGCCCTCCAGCGTCCTGCCGCTCCTGGCGCGGCCGGCCGTCAGCGGGTCGAGGGACATCGCGGCGTGCTCGGGCGAGAAGAAGATGCCGAGCCAGCCGTCGGCGATCTCACCGGTCAGCTCCAGGTTCTTCGGGCCGATCGCGGCGATGTACAGCGGGATGTGCTCGCGCACCGGGTGCACGGTGAGCTTGATCGGCTTGCCGGGGCCGCCGGGCAGCGGCAGCGTCCAGTTCGCGCCCTCGTGGACCAGGCGCTCGCGGGACATCGCCTTGCGGATGATCTCCACGTACTCGCGGGTGCGGGCCAGCGGCTTGTCGAACCGCACGCCGTACCAGCCCTCGGACACCTGCGGGCCGGAGACGCCGAGGCCGAGCCGGAACCGGCCGCCGGAGAGGGTGTCCAGGGTCGCCGCGGTCATCGCCGTCATGGCCGGCGTGCGGGCCGGGATCTGGAAGATGGCCGAGCCGACGTCGATCCGCTCGGTCTTCGCGGCGACGTAGCTGAGCACGGTCGCGGCGTCCGAGCCGTACGCCTCCGCCGCCCAGCAGACCGCGTAGCCGAGCCGGTCCGCCTCCTGGGCCACGGCGATGTTGTCGGCGTCCATGCCGAGTCCCCAGTAGCCGAGGTTGATCCCGAGTCGCATCTGCCGCACCTTCCAGTGGGTTTGGGGGTCGGGCCGAGGGTAACCGGGCCCGCGCCGGACATGCTACTGACGGGTAGTGGTGGGCTGGGTCACAGCGGCACCACGTCGGCCCCGGTGATCCTCCTGCGGGTCTTCCCCTCTGTCCGCGCGACGGCCGCTACGCTCAGCCGACGTGGGGACCGCTCTCCCCACCTGCGCGTTCACAGGGCTGCCGGGGCTCCCGCGGCCACCGGCCAGTGGAGGGCCCGTCCGATGGAACAGCGTCACCTCGGCCGCACCGGCCTGCAGGTCTCCCGGCTCGGCCTCGGCACCATGACCTGGGGCCGCGACACCGACGAACACGAGGCCGCCGAGCAGCTCAAGGAGTTCGTCGACGCCGGCGGGAACCTGGTCGACACCGCCGACGTGTACGCCGACGGCGGCGCCGAGTACCTGCTCTCCCGGCTCACCGACAGCCTGGTCCCCCGCTCCGACCTCGTCATCGCCACCAAGGCCGGCAGCGTCCCCGGCTCCGCCCGCCGCTTCGACGGCTCGCGCGGCCACCTGCTCGCCGCCCTGGACGCCTCGCTGCGCCGCCTGGGCACCGACTACGTCGACCTCTGGCAGGTGCACTCCTTCGACCCGGCCACCCCGGTCGAGGAGACGCTCAGTGCCCTCGACATCGCCGTCACCTCGGGACGCGCCCGCTACGTCGGGGTGTGCGACTTCAGCGGCTGGCAGCTCGCCAAGGCCGCCACCTGGCAGCGCGCCCACCACGGGCGGGTGCCCTTGGCGGCGGCGCAGCTGGAGTACTCGCTGCTGCAGCGCGGGATCGAGCGGGAGGCGCTGCCCGCAGCGCTGGACGCCGGGACCGGGGTGCTGGCCGGTTCGCCGCTCGGCCGCGGGGTGCTCACCGGCAAGTACCGGCACGGCGTCCCGCAGGACTCGCGCGGCGCCTCGGCGTACCTGGCCGGCTTCGTCCAGCCGTACCTCGGGGACCGCTCGCGGCGGATCGTCGACGCCCTCGCCACCGCCGCCGACGGGCTCGCCAGCAGCCCGCTGGCGGTCGCCCTGGCCTGGGTCCGGGACCGGCCGGGGGTGGCGAGCGCGCTGGTCGGGGCGCGGACGGTGACCCAGCTGCAGGCGGCACTGTCGGTGGAGGCGCTTACGCTTCCGGGTGAGATCCGCGGCGCGCTGGACGACATCTCCTCGCCCGTGCACCGCTACCCGGACCAGGGGTGGACCGAGCTGTGAGGCCCGGGCCGGATCGCCGAGCAGAACGCGCAGTGGAGTGACCTTTGGAGCGGACGACGATGACTGACACGGGCAACGGCGCTCCGGGGGACGCCGAGAAGGCCGCGAAGTTCGCGCAGCTGGCGGAGCAGATCCGGGGGATGGCGCCGTTCAAGTCGCCGGGCACGCCGCCGCCGGTCGAACTCCCGGAGCCGACGGCCGGGCCGGAGGCCGAGGAGGCCGACGAATCCGCCGAATCCGCCGAGACTCCGGAGGCCCTCGCACCCCGGGTGCCGACTCAGGTCCCCGCCCCGACGCCCGCCGCGCCCCGTCCGGCCGCACCCGCCCCTGCCCGGGCCGCCGCGCCCGCTCCGGTGGACGCCGACACGCTCCGGGCCGTCGCCGAGGTGCTGGCCGCCGGCGGCGCCCCCGCCGACCTCGCGGCGCCCGCCGTGGCCGCCCTCGGCGGCGACGCCGCCGAGCGGCTGCGCGAGGACCCGTGGGCGGTGCTCGGCCTGCCCGGTGTCCGCCCGGAGCACGCGGACGGCTTCGCCCGGGGCCTGCTCGGTGCCGAGGCCCGGCCCGAGGACCCCCGCCGCGCCCACGCGCTGGTGCTGTGGCTGCTGGCCCAGGCGTCCCTGCGCGGGGACTCGGCCCTGGAACTCAACGAGGTGGCGGCCGAGCTCGGCCGACTCCGCGTGCCCGACCCGGCCGGCGCGATCGGTGCCGCCGTGGACGAGGGGCAGGTGCTGCCCTTCCAGGAGGAACTGACCGGCGCCGAGGGGCGCAGCGCGCAGAGCGACGACGAGGAGGAGGTCCCGACCCGGACCCTGCTCGCCCTGGAGGGGCTGGCGATGGCGGAGGTCAGCCTCGCCGAGAAGCTGCTTCAGCTGATGGCCACCTTCGTCCCGGGCGGGGACGCGGCGGAGGAAGCGGCCGAGGAGTCCGGGGAGAAGAGCTCCCCCGCCGCCTGGGAGGCCGCCGCCGAGGCCGCGCCGTCCTCCTCCGCCACCGCCCTGGTCCGCGCCGTCGCCGACAGCGCGCTGGTGCTGCACACCGGCGGCGAGGCGGCCCGCGCCGAACCGGCCGCACTGATCGCCGCAGCCCGGGGCCTCGGGCTGCGGGCCTGCGCCACCACCTGGACCGACCAGGGCCGGGACTCCTTCGCCGCGCTCGCCGGGGGCGGGACGGCCGGGGCGGACGCCCCCGTGGTCACCCTCGCCGAGCTGCTCTCCGGCGCCGCCGGCCCCGGCCGCGCGCCGGACGGCACGCTCGCGCTGGACCTCCTGGTCGTCCTGGACGCCCCCCTGCTGGACGTCGAACTGGCCGCGACCGTCCTGGAGTCGCTCGCCGACGGCACCCGGCTGGTGCTCAGCGGCGACCCGGGCCAGCTCTGGTCCGCCGGGCCCGGCCGCGTCTTCGCCGACCTGCTGGCCGCCAAGGTCTGCCCGGCGGTCGCCTCCCGCACCCCGGACTTCGGCCCGATCGGAGAGCTGGTGTCCGGCGTCGGCATCGGCGAGCTCCAGCAGGTCGAGGCGCCGGACAAGGAGGTGGTCATCCTGACCGCCAAGGACGCCGGCGAGGCCGTCCACCGTGCCGTCCAGCTGCTCACCGACTCCATCCCGCGCGCCCTCGGCATCCCCGCCGAGCAGGTGGTGCTGCTCACCCCGGGCCACGGCGGCGCGGCCGGCACCCGGGCACTGAACGCCGCCGCCAAGGCGCGGCTCAACCCCGGCCCGGGCCGGTTCGCCGGCTTCGACCCGGGTGACCGGGTGGTCGACTCCCCCGCGCCCGGAATCACCCGCCCGGCCCGGGTGCTGGACGGCGACGCCACCGGTCTGCACCTGGAGTACGCGGACGGCTCGCGCCGGACGGTCCCGCCCGCCGAGGCCTCCCGGCTGCGGCACGGCTGGGCGCTGACGGTCCACCAGGCCCTCGGCCGCCGCTGGCCGGGCGCGGTGGTGGTGCTCCCGGAGGACGCCGCCCCGGCGCTCACCCGGCAGTGGGTCTACACCGCCTTCGGCCGGGGCGAGCGGCACCTGTCCGTGGTGCACGCGGCGGGCCCGGCGCTCGTCCAGGCCGTCGCCGAGCGCCCGGCGCAGCCGCGTACCACCCGGCTGCGGTCGGTCCTCGCCGAGAACACCGCCTCGGAGTACTGAGGCTCCGGTTCCGCCGAGGTCCGGTACCGCTGCGACCCGGCGCCGCCGAGGCGGACGCGCGACGGGCGGGCCCCACTGGTCGTGGGGCCCGCCCGTCGTCCGTCCCGGACGGGTCAGTCGTCCGGGTCCTCGTCGTCGTAGACCTCGCTCACGTCGAACCGGCAGATCAGCAGCTGCGGATCGGCGTGCTCGAAGGGCTCCGGCAGCCACTCCCCCGGCTCGGTCGGTTCGGCGGCCGCGACCCAGAGCGTCGAGTCGGCCTCCTCCAGGCCGAACTCCTCGCTGCGGGCGGCGATCTCGTCCGGTTCGTACTCGCCGAACAGCACCCCGATCGCGGCGTTCACGCCGCTCGCGCCGGCGCCGCCCGGGGTCAGCGACTCGTCCAGCCGCTCGGCCTGGGCGCGCAACCGCTTGGGGTCGACCACGTGGTAGTCGCGGCGGATCAACACGCTGATCGCCTCGGGCTGTTCGGGGCCGTGGTACCCGCCGGGCCCCTCGTCCCCGGGGATCTCGAAGGGCGTGACCTCGTCGTAGGCCTCGTACAGGAGCTGGTCGTAGGCGATGGCCGCCGTCGCGAGCTGCTCGTAGGCGGCGGACACGGCGGGATCATCGGCTGCGTTGGGGCTTGACACCGCTTCCAGATGACGGTCGATGGCGGCCTTGACCGCCTCAGCGGCGGCGCGTACCTCGGCAATGGTGGGCTGCGCGGCATCAGACATGGTGCAGACGCTATCTCCCCGCGGCGGCGGTACGCACAGCGGTTGTCACCTACACCCGCGATTTCACCGCAACTTCCCCCCTGATGTCCGATCTGCACAGGTACGTCCCCCTGCGGTACCGGCGTGGAGCGGGCGCAGAGGGCGCGCGGCGGGGCCGACGGGGCCGTCCCGGCCCCGCTTCGTGCGCCGGGATCGGGGTATCCCCTCCACAGCAGCAACAGAACTGATGCACTGTCAGTCGATCCCCCGGGTCGCGGGCCCCGGGCCGCCGCTTCCGCCCGGGAGGACGGCCGGAAATACCCGGGCCGACTGTCCGGGGCAGGCCGTAGGCTTGCCCGAAGGTGATCCCCCAGGAGGAGCGTTTTGACCCCACGCAAGCCGGTCCGGCAGCCGGAGTACGAGTACCAGTCGCTGCGCATGCCGCGCGGGACGACGCGCAGCGCGGCCCGCCAACTACTCACCGAGCACGCCGAGTACGGGCACTGGGAGCTCGACCGGCTGAGGCTGTTCCCCGACGGCAGCCGGACGGTCCGGCTCAAGCGGAGGATCATCCGCCAGGTCCGCAGCTGGTGAGGGGCGGCTCGCGCCGCACCGGGCGGGGGCCGGCACCGAAGCCTCACGCACCCGCGGCCGCCGGACGTACGGGCGGCCGCGGGTGCGTCGTCTCCACGGCGGGTGCGCGCGGCCCCGGGTGAGGCGCGCGGCTCAGCCGGTCAGCGGGCCCCGGCGCGGGCGCGGCGGTAGAGCACGCCGCCGCCGAGCAGCAGCGCGAGGCCGGCCGCGCCGAGCAGCTCGACGTCGCCGGCACCGGTGGAGGCCAGCTGGCTGCCGACGGGGGCACCCGGCGCGGTGGCGGCCGGGGCCGTGCGGTCGGCGACCGGAACGGCCTGGACGCTCGGGGCGCCATGCGCGGCCGGGGCACTGGTCGGGGTGGTCGGGGTCCCGGTGGACGGACCACCGTTGCGCGGGTAGCCCGGGGTGGTCTCACCGCCGGTCTGCGGCGGGGTCGTGGCCGGCGGCGTCGTGGCCGGCGGGCTCGGGTGGCTGCTCTCGGGGCAGTCGTCGCTCGGCTTCGGGGCGGGAGCCGGGGCGGGGTGCGCCACGTTGTCGCAGCCGTTGCCGAAGGCGGGGTTGCCGACGCCGACCACGTTGACGGAGTTTCCGCAGGCGTTGACCGGGACGTGCACCGGAGCCTGGACGCTGTTGCCGGAGGCGACGCCGGGCGAGTGGGCGGCGGTGCCGGAGGCGGAGGAGCCCGCGGCGGTGGTGCCCCGGTTCCCGCCGGCGCCGGAGCCGTCGGTGCCGCCGGCCCAGCCGGACTGACCACCCTGGGGGGCCGCGTGACGACCGCCGCTGACGTTGGCGCAGTGGTTGCCGAACGACGGGTTCAGCGCCCCGACCACGTCGACCGTGTTGCCGCACGCGTTGATCGGCACCTCGACCGGGACCTGCACCGAGTTGCCCGAGGCGACACCCGGGGAGCCGACCGCACCCCCTTGTGCCTCGGCGCCCGCGTAGGCGTAGCCGGCGGTCGAGGCCAGCACACCGCCGGCGGCCACGGCCGTGAGGATCCCCTTCTTGGCTACATTCCTCATATTTTCCCCTGACGTTTCGAGACGAGATGGTGACGCTTGACGTGAACCTTATGAAAGTCGGAATTTTGATACATCCGTAAATCACGCAAGGCATTCGGCTGCACAGGAGTTAACGAGGGGCGAACGGGGAGGTTGGGCCGATTGCGGCAACTTCACCCGATCGAGCGATCGTGTCGTCGATCGTGTATCAGGGCCGACCGGAACCGGTCGGACACGCGAACGCCCCCGGTGCGGCGCGTCCGCCGCCCGGGGGCCGGGTCGAGTCCACTCAACAGGCCTCAGCGGCCCGGAGGTCGGCTCAGAAGTTGGCGCAGTGGTTGCCGAACGCCGGGTTCAGCACGCCGATCACGCTGACGGTGTTGCCGCAGGCGTTCACCGGAACGTGCACCGGGACCTGGACCAGGTTGCCGGAAGCGATGCCCGGGGAGCCCAGAGCCGCACCCTCGGCACCGGCGCCGCCGTGAGCGGACGCCACACCGGCGGCGGCGAGGACCAGGCCACCGGTGGCGGCGGCGACGGCGGCGATCTTCTTGACCTTCATCATTCCTCCTGTATGGACAACGCAACCCGTTCGGCGGGCTGCACAGGGATGAACGACGCTGCGGCCAAACGGGGTACGGAACAGATTTCCCATTCACTCGCAACGGTGAGGTCTCGCACATATGGTCGGCGCGAATTTCAGGGAAGAATCGTTTCTCTGGATCTCCCTGAACCCGTCCCACAATCATCCGCTCCGACAATGCGGTCGGCCCGCCCCCGGCACCCCGGGAACGGGCCGACCCAGTCGTCTGATCAGCGGGCGCCCGACGAGGAGGCGTCTGATCAGCAGCGGTCCGATCAGCAGGCGTCGATGAACCGGTCCAGCACCCGGACGCCGAACTTCAGGCCGTCCACCGGCACCCGCTCGTCCACGCCGTGGAACATCCCGGCGAAGTCCAGCTCCGGCGGCAGCTGCAGCGGCGCGAAGCCGAAGCAGCGGATCCCCAGGTCCTGGAAGGACTTGGCGTCCGTCCCGCCCGAGAGGCAGTACGGCACCGCGCGGGCGATCGGGTCCTCCGCCCGCAGCGCGGTCTGCATCGCCTCGACCAGCGCGCCGTCGAACCCGGTCTCGATCGCCTTGTCCGAGTGCAGGCTCTCGCGCTTCACGCGCGGGCCGAGCACGCTGTCCAGCTCCGCCAGGAACTCCTCCTCGTAGCCGGGCAGGAAGCGGCCGTCCACATGGGCGGTGGCCTGACCGGGGATCACGTTCACCTTGTAGCCGGCACCGAGCATGGTCGGCTGGGCGGTGTTGCGCAGCGTGGTGCCGATCATCTTGGCGATGCCGCCGAGCACGCGCAGCGTCTCGTCCATGTTCTCGGGGTCCAGCTCGACCCCGAGCGCGTCCGACAGCTCGTCCAGGAACGCCCGGACGGTCTTGGTGATCCGCAGCGGGAACTGGTGCCGGCCGAGCCGGGCGACCGCCTCGCACAGCTCGGTGATCGCGTTGTCGTCGTTCTCCATCGAGCCGTGCCCGGCCCGGCCCTCGACCGTCAGGCGCATCCAGTGCATGCCCTTCTCGGCCGTCTCCACCAGGTAGAGGCGCACCTGGTCGTTGACGGTGAAGGAGAAGCCGCCGACCTCGCCGATCGCCTCGGTCACGCCCTCGAACAGCCCGGGGTGCTTGTCGACCAGGAAGCGCGCGCCGAAGGTGCCACCGGCCTCCTCGTCCGCGAGGAAGGCCAGCACGATGTCGCGCGGGGGCTTGCGCCCGGTGCGCAGCCGGTCACGGATGACCGCCAGGGTCATCGCGTCCATGTCCTTCATGTCGACCGCGCCGCGGCCCCAGACGCAGCCGTCGGCGATCTCGCCGCCGAACGGGTCGTACGTCCAGTCCGCGGCGTTGGCCGGCACCACGTCGGTGTGGCCGTGGATCAGCAGGCCCGGGCGGGAGCGGTCCTCGCCCTCGATCCGCACCACCGTCGAAGCCCGGCCCTTGGCCGATTCGAAGATCTGGGGCTCGACCCCGAACTCGGCGAGCTGCTCGGCGACGTACTCGGCCGCCTTGCGCTCGCCCGGGCCGGAGCCGTCGCCGTAGTTGCTGGTGTCGATCCGGATCAGATCGCGACAGATCCCGGCGACCTCCGACTCAGCCGTCACCCTCGGCGCCGTCGACTCGCTCCGCTCGCTCACGGTCACTCCTCGTCTCTGGCCCGCACCGACGCACCAGCGCGCCACCCCCGGGACCTGCACCCGGGCCGTACGAGCACGTCCGCCCATCCTCCCCCAGCCCCCGACCCGGATCCACCCCCCGCACGGCCCCGAAACCCCCTGGTCACGCCCCCGCCACACGCCGACCCTTGCTCCCGCCACCCGGCCCGCCCCCGGCCCGGAAACCGTTTTGGGAGCCCAAGCCGATCTTTGCTACAGTTACATCTGTCAGCGCGACGGACGAGAGATCGGAAGCCGCGAGGACGACACCCGGTCCGGGTGGCGGAATGGCAGACGCGCTAGCTTGAGGTGCTAGTGCCCTTTATCGGGCGTGGGGGTTCAAGTCCCCCCTCGGACACCGGCAGGAACCCCAGATTCGTCTGGGGTTCTTTTCGTTTCGGGCCCCGGTGGGCTCGGCGGGCTCGATGTTCGGATCGACCCGGGAACCGGCCCAACTGCGGCACCTCCGCCTGCGGCTGGTGGAGAACCAGCAGCGGATCGAGCGGTACCTCGGGCGGCCGACGTCACGGGGGCGCTCCGGGCCCGGCCGCTCCGGCGCGGTGGGCCTCCGCCCGGTGCCACTCCCGACGGCCGCGGAGTGCCTCGCCGGTGATGAACGCCGTCACCGTGGCCACGATCAGCAGGGGCATCGCCTCGGCCGCCTCGGCGCCGAGGAGGGCGGTGGCGAGGACGGCGCTGGTGACCGGCAGACGGGTGACGGCGGCTCCGGAGGCGGCCAGGCCGACGGCCAGGGCGGGTGCGGTGCCGAAGCCGGGCAGCGGTGCGCAGGCCACGCCGAGCGCGGCGCCGAGCAGGATCGCCGGGAAGATCGGGCCGCCGCGCAGGCTGCCGAGCGCGATCGACCAGCCGAGGCCCTTGCAGAGCACGAGGGCCAGCAGCGCACCGATCGGCCAGGCGGCCGGGTCGGCGGCCAGTGCGCCGAGGGTGGCCTGGCCGGAGAGCGCGGCCTCCTCCGGTGAGCGGTCGGTGAGCAGGGCGTAGAGCGCGATGCAACCGCCGACGGCGACCGCGCACAGCACCGTGCGGGCGGCGGTCATCCGGGCGGTGTCCGCCGCGGTGAAGGCCTTGACCCGCCGGCCTAGCGTCTGCCCGGCCACGCAGACCAGGGCGACGGCGGCGGCGAGCGGGACGCCCCACAGGAAGTCGCCCGGGTCGGGGGGGCCGGTGCTGGGCACCTGCGGGAGTGAGAGCGCGCCGATCGCCAGGCCGGTCCAGTGGCCGAAGCCGGTGAACACCAGGGCACCGACACCGCTGGCCAGCAGGCTGGGCAGGATCAGCGCGATCAGCTGCGGGCCGCCCAGCCCGGCCGCCTCGATCAGCATCACCGCGGCCACCAGCGGGCTGCCGAAGATGGTGGAGATCGCGGCGGCCGCGCCCGCCGTGCCCAACACCGCGACCAGCTGCGGCTGTTCGGCGCGTCTGGCGGAGCGGACGGCGAGCAGGGCGAGCCCGCCACCGAGCGCCATCAGTGGCGCCTCCGGGCCGAGCACCGCGCCGAGCGGCAGACAGGCGAGTGCGGCCAGCACCACGCCGGGGACGGCCCGCGGCGGGGTGGGTGGGCCGCCGATCCCGTCCACCGGGACGTGCCCGCCGTTCCCGGGCAGCCGGGTGACGACCGGGGCGAGCAGCAGTCCGGCCAGCAGCAGCGCGGGCAACGGCCACCACCAGGGGGCGCGGCCGTAGCCGGCGGTCTCCGGCAGGCTCTCCCAGATCCAGTGCTGGAGTTGGTGCTCCAGACCGACGAAGCCGAAGGCGGCCAGCGAGACCGGGATGCCGACCAGCGCCGAGACCAGCAGCAGGCCGAGGTAGCCCTTGTGCAGCAGCACGTCGCGCAGGGTCGGACCGCCGTCGTGCTGCGGGGGCGTCCCCGGCATGGCCGCTCCTTCGCGCCGGCGGGCCGCCGCCGCTCGGGGCCCGTCCTGCGACCGAGTCTCGCCCGGGGCCGGGAGCGCCGCACGGCGCGCGGGCCGTCGGCCGGGCAACGGCCGGAGCGCGGTGCCGCCGGACGGGTGAGTCGGAGCGCGGCCCGGCGGAGCACGACGCGGCGCAGTACGACGCGGCGAGCGCGCCGTCGGAACCGCTCAGACCTGGCGGGTCTCGCCGCCGAGGGCGCTCTCGATGCCCTGGACCATCCGCCACAGCGGCGCCCGCCGGCTGGCGACCAGGACGACCACCTCGTCGGCCTCGCCGTCGCCGGCGGGATCGGACGGACGGTCGCTCCACGTGCCGGTGACGAAGGCCATCGCGGCGTCCACCTCGGCCACCCAGTCGCTCTCCCCGCCCGAGCGCAGCCAGGTGCGCAGGGCGTGGTTGTGCGCGGCGACGACGGCCGCGGCGATGACGTCCGCCCGCAGCGGGCCGTCCGGGCGGTCGGCGAAGCGGTCGCGCAGGTAGGCGGCCAGGGTGTGCTCGTAGCGCCAGACCACCGACAGCTCGTACGCCCGCAGGCCCGGCACCTTGCGGGTGAGCCGGTAGCGCTGGACGGAGAAGGAGGGCTGCTCGGCGTACATCCGCAGGACCAGGCGGGCCGCGTCGCAGGCGTGCTTGACCGGGTCCTCCTCACCGCTGCCGGACTCCAGGAACTCCGTCATCTCGGCGAGGCTGCGCTCGTGGTCGGGGAAGACCACGTCCTCCTTCGCCGGGAAGTAGCGGAAGAAGGAGCGCCGGCCGACGCCGGCCAGCGACACGATGTCGTCGATGGTGGTCTGCTCGAAGCCGCGCTCCAGGAAGAGCTCGAAGGCCGCGGCCACCAACGCCTCGCGCATCGCGGGCTTGTTGGGCCCGTCGTTCATGGGCAGGTCCTGCTCTTCCTTCTCGCTCATTCTCCGGAACTTAACACCGGCGCACCGCGGGGACACCGACGGCCGGACCGCGCATTGCGGCCGGCCCGTCGGGGCAGGTCAGGCCTGGTTACGGGAGGTTGCGGGCCATCACGATGCGCTGGACCTGGTTGGTGCCCTCGTAGATCTGCGTGATCTTCGC